>CALQBR020000201.1 GCA_943328865.2 Sphingobacterium thalpophilum | reverse complement strand
TATAATCATCCACCAGTAATAGGTGGCAATCCGTTTGAAAACTTTAATCCAAGTGATTTGTCCCAATATCCAGAAGGGGTTGGGATTTATTGCTACGGATTTCGAAAAAAAATAGACGGTAAAAAGGTGTTTATTCCTTTATACGTAGGAATTTCAGAAAATCTAAAAGCTAGACTTTTTCAACATTACAAAGAGGAAAAAAGTAATGGTAATTCAAAATGGTATGTTTTTGATTATCAGAGTTTAAGTTCAAAGATTGCCGTTTCTGACTTATACAATGACATGATGATTTCTGATAGCAAAAAAGGTGTAAATATTAGCCGTTATTCAAATAAACTAATTTGGTTTAATAATTCTTCATTTTTCAATTTTAAACTCAAGGTGACTTGTTCAAAATACAAGTCAAATAGTGGTGTCCGTTCGAGTATATTAACTAATGGAGATTTGGATGAAATACAATTACATCAACCTTTATCTAATGCAAGTAAATTGAAGAAAGAAATTATTGAATCTAAGGCAATTTTTGATGAAGACTTTTATTTCATTTATTCAAGTTTGGATGAGCATGTAGAAATCAATCAAGATGATGAATTATATGATTTGTTTAAAACCTATCAATCAAGCAAAGTATACAAGATTGGTCTAAAAAACGGCCCAGGAAAAACAATATGTGAAAAGATAGAACATCTCACCAAAAACAAGCTTAGGAATATTGATATTTATACAGTTGCAAAATCTCATGGTAAACTAATTAGTGGAGATATTGATTTATCAAATATTCAAAATCAACTTATAAATTTAGAAAATCATAATTATAATACTGGTGGAGTTTTTATTAATCCATTAGTATTGTAAAATTCATCAACGACACACTGTTGTCACTCCACAATTGACATCCCCTAAAAATTGCTTTTCCTTTGCTTAAACTTTAAAATTTATAGTCATAGAAAAACACTTTTTTACCGAAAAAAATAATTTATTTGATGGACACTTGTATAACATTTTTAAGGCCAGATTTAGCCCACCTGTTGAAATCGAATTCATTAACTATTTAAATAAACTAGTATGGAACAATTAAGGGAAGAAGACGCTGCGTATTTCCAAGAAATGAAAAATATAAAGCACGAAATAATCGATTATTTGTTATTGCATTGCGAAAAAATAGCAATTAAATATTGGAGCACCGATTCAGAATATGAGCTTTACACTAAAATATATTCAAGCGAAGATAATGAAGTAATTTTAGAAAGACTTAAAAGGAATTTTAAAGGAAAAAAAATAAGTTTTGAAGTATATACTTGTGAACCTGAATTTATTGATGACAATATAAAAGGTTTGGAAATAATGATCACCTACGATTATAACACCTTGGTAAAAAATGAAATCAACTTAATAGAAAAAGAAAAATTAGAAAAATTAAATGGTAAACACCGATTTCTAGGATGGTATATATCCAAGTTAACCTTTAATCCAAAAATGAATCAATTAACTTTATTTCGTCCTTGTTTCGATGAAGATGAAGGAGAATTTTTCTTTTTTTTATCCACAATAGAAATCACCAAATTTGATGTGTTTTTCAATGACACTATAGATGAAAAACTTCAAATTGAAGTCAGTAAAATGAATTTAAGTGAATTTTTATCAAAATTAGGAAATGAGTTTAACGGCAAATTCGAAAAATACTTAACAACAGAAGAATTAGCTCAACAAAATAAAACTAATGCTAAGGGAATCCGTTTATTTGAAAACAAAAATAAAGCCAGCAATAAAGTTATCGTAATTAATAATGCATTTTATGATTTTTCTCAATATTGTGAAATACAAATTGGAATTGAAGGTGAACTTCAGGAGGAAAATGATTGGAGCACATTTCGTGTTTAATAAGTTTACTCCAAAGCAAAATACGACCGAGAGCTATTGCCTGATTTTATGTAATGGATAATCCAATCAAATGCTTAAAAACCGTTTAATACACCACAATTATAATTAAGTAACTTTTTGTTTAACCCTAAAATTTAAAATTCTAAAAAATAGATTTTATTAAACCAACAAGGAAGCGCCATGAATGGAAAACTAATAGAAAAATGGATTGAACTTATTTCTGAAAATCCACAAGAGTTAAAAAATGCACCACTCAATATTCGAAATGAAAAAAGTGTTGTTAAAGCTGCTATTTGTAGGCCTTTTGACCAACAAATAGAAATAAATCATTATGGAATAACATCATTTTTTAAATCATTATCTGTTTTTGAATTTGTTGGTCCTGAATTGAGAAATGATATTGAGTTCATAAAGGAATTAATTCCGATTTGTTCAGGTTATTTATTTAAATATCTTGATCAAAACCTAAGAAATAACTCCGAACTTTTTTTATTTGCGCTTGAATATGCTTCCAAGGAATATATTAAAGAAATGGCAGAAAAATCTATTGATGAATCATCCCGTTTTAATGAATTAAGGGAGATTATACCACTACCTGAATTTGAATTCCAACTTGAGCATAGTCCCATTCTCAATGATTCTGATAGTGATCTTTCTTTAAGTTTTTTAAGCGACAAAAACACCCTCCTAAAAGCATTAGATTATCAGCCTATAATTTATTACCATTTAAATGATGCGTTAAAGCGAGATCGTGAAATTGCTCTAAAAGCAGTGGCTATGTATTACGGTAACTTTCCTTTTGCTCCCAAAGAATTAAAAGGTGATTTAGAATTTGTAATAACCTATCTCAAAAATGATGCATATGGAGAAAGATGTTATTCACGAAATTTTAAACCTCTTTTCTGGGATGAGATTGATGAAAAACTAATAGAAAGCAAGAGTTTATATTTGAGTATGATACATGAAATTAAATTTATGGATCTGAAGGATTTGATTATAACTAATGCCCCAAAGGATATACAAAATGACGTTTTTATAAATGAATATTTAAACGCCAAACCCAAAACTACTTAAACCCCAATAAATAATTTATTCAATTTATTACTTATTGACTTTCCTAAGCTTCTTAATATGTCTAGTCTGTCATCAAAAACTTGAACTAACCTTAAAATTAATTGAATTACCTCTGAGATTTATTTTAATCTACTTTTATTAAAATATGATGTGTCACACTGTTGACACATCATATTTGCAAAAGTTTAATTCCTGCCATTTATTTGTATAATAAAATTAAAACAACTCATTATTTTCAATTTAGTACATCCTTTTCATAAAAAAATACAAGGCAATCATTAACTCTTATATACCATGATTTAAAAAAGACAACAGATTTTAAAATGAAGATTTCCCATCGGTAGCCACCCGGTACTTTAATAGTTCTTTGACATAGGCTACAGTATGGAAATTAAATATTAAACCAAAAATCTGTTGTTATGGAAAAAATTCAATTTAAATCAAGACGATTCGTTTTTCACGTATCGCCAAAAAGAAATCGCGAATCCATTTTAGAATTCGGGTTATTACCCAGAGGTAAACGGGGTTATTTTAAACACTACCCTAAAGAAAACCCAGATGCCAAGCTTTTTGTTCACAATTTTCCATTCCCGGTTTTGAACTTAGACTTTTCCGAACTTGTTTATCCGTTTGCTGTGTATGGTTATTACGACGATCTTCCCGAAGACTATGATTATTGGCTCATAGACACCAAAGGCTTAGACAATATTTGGCATATTGATTTTTTGATGCTTTATGACTTGAATGGTTATTTTAAAGGGAATAGCTACGGTTATCATCTTTGGTCTCCAACGCCAATACCAGTAGAAGCGATTACGCTGTGTGAATTCGATGAAGGGCTAAGAGATTACTGCGATGTTTTATTGATAAAAAGAGGTGTTGAAGGAGTTTGTCATACAAGCTATAAACCTTTAATAC
>CALQBR020000200.1 GCA_943328865.2 Sphingobacterium thalpophilum | reverse complement strand
TGTTGTATTTCTTTGATTTTGTTTGGGTTGTTGGAAGCGAAAACGAGCTGCATGATTTAAGATTTTAAATGTAACCCCAAAGGTATTATTTATTTGGAGTTTCTCGGAAAAAGGGAGGGATGAAATATTTATAAGCAATGAGTTGTCAATTGCTTGATATGATTTAATTATAATGTTAAATCAGAAGTTAAAGTGTTGCTGTTAAGTTTTTTAATTTCAAACAAGTCGTATATTTGAGTGTGGTTTTGATTAATTACTTGAGTACTTCGCATCTTCCAAAGAGACGTTTATTCAATAATCAGCTATCCCGATAGGAATGAAGTTGATAATGGTAAATCAAAATTAACGAAGGGAGGACTATAAAGGTCCTCCTTTTTTTTACGAATAAGATCATCGCACCTTGGTTCTTTTCCAAGGCCAAAGTTTAAATGTTAATCCAACTAAAAGATTCCTGAATGATTCTTTCTTTTTCTTCATTTATGAATTTTAAATAAGCGATACCTATAGGAGATAATTTCTTTTCTTTGAGCCAAATTAGATTCCAATTCGATTGAATGGGTAATCCTTTTACGGGAACGATTTGTAAATCTCCGTTTTTATGTTCGTTTTTAATGCCAATAAGCGGCATGATGGCGCATCCTAATCCTGCTAAAACAGCTTGTTTAACTGCTTCATTACTGGTTAATTCTAATTTTTTTATAACTTTTAATTTGTTATTTTCTATAAATTTTTCCATTGCATATCTAGTGCCAGAACCTTCTTCTCTGTATATAATCGGAATGGTTTCTAAGATATTTTTGTCGTATATTCTCTTCTCAAATTGTTCTTTGGAATTTGAAATAAGAAAAAGGCTATTGGGCATCAATTCTATTTTTTCAAATTTCAGGCTTTCTGGCAAAACGTAGACTAAAGAAAAATCGACTTCATTTTTTTCTAAATTTTTCAATACTTTGGATGTATTGGTAACATCCAAAATTAATTCGATTCCCTGATTTTGTTTGAGAAAATCAGACAAAAAATAGGGGATTACGTATTTGCCAGTTGAGACGACAGAAATTTTCAATCTTCCTGTAAGTTGTCCCTTGAATGCCATGGTTTTATAATTGATCGCATGTACTTCATTAAGAATTTTTTCGGCCGCTAGAGCAATTTCTTTTCCAAAATCCGTGACATATAGCTTTCTTCCAATCACTTCTGTTAAAGGAACATCAAATTGATCTTGGAAATTTTTTAATTGTATGGATACTGCCGGTTGGGTAAGATGCAATTCCATTGCGGCCTTAGTAATGCTTTTATGCTGCGTGATTTTTAAAAATACGTGTAGCTGATGTAAAGTATAATTCATAAATATTTTTTATGCTATAAATTACAAATATAAATGAAAATATATGAATACGCTATTTTAAATTTGTGATAAATAAACTGTTATGAAAAATAAAAAAGAGACTCACAGGACAAAAATTAGTTTAGTCATTGGTTTGGTTTGGTTAGTTATAGGGTTACTATTGACGATACTAGATCCTGGGAGTCTGTTTTTTACACTGATTCTAGGATCAGGGATACTTTTCACGACCTACATTCTTTATAAATCACAAATATTATTATAAAAAGAGCTATGGAAAAAGAATATCAATTTAAGTTAATTGAAGGCCAGTTTTCGCCTTTAGAAGCAGGGAAAGTGCTTTTCGCTTTGATCAACAGCAAGGTCAATTTTCATAATTTGGAAATATTTAGTGATCAAATTCGATTTGAAGAGGAGAATTTGCATTCTAAAAATAGAGTTCAAAGTCTTTTAGAAGCTTCCGAATATCTCAAAGTGCTTATTGAAGAAGCCAAGTTAAAAGATATGGAATTAAATATTGAAAGTGTAATTCAAATTGGTCTTAGCCCTAAAGTAAAAACGGCCTCGGATGTTTGAAGGCAGACGATTACTCATTGCAACGAAACACCACAAAGAAAAAGTGATTGCTCCAATTATGGAGAAAGGATTAGGAGTTCACTGTTTTGTTCCTGAAAACTATGATTCGGATATTTTTGGCACCTTTTCTGGGGAGGTAGCGCGAAAAGCGACCGCTTGGGAAACGTTAAGAACAAAGTGTTTATCTGCAATGCAGGAATTTAATTGTGATTTGGGTATTGCTAGTGAAGGTTCTTTTGGTATGCACCCTAGTGTTTTCTTTGCTCAGGCAGACGATGAGTTTCTGATTTTTATCGATAAAAAAAATGAATTGGAAATTAGCGTTCGAGAACTCAGTTTGGATACTAACTTTCATGGAAAAGAAATTCTAAATAAGGAGATGCTTTTAGAATTTGCCTCGCAAGTTAAATTTCCGTCTCATGCTCTTATTTTGAGAACCAAGCAGGATGATTCTACCGCAATAGTTAAAGGAATTACCACAAAACAGCAGTTAGAGGTTTCTTTTGAGCATTTAATGCGTGTTTATGGTAGTGTTTATGCAGAAACGGATATGCGTGCGTTGTATAATCCCACTCGCATGGGCGTGATACAAATAGCTGCACAAAAATTACTGGAAACTATAAAAACGGAATGTCCTTCTTGTAATACGCCTGGTTTTAGCGTTACAGCTGTAAAACCAGGCTTGCCTTGTTCCTGGTGTTCTGCACCCACACGCTCCACGCTTAGTTTTATTTACACCTGTAAAAAGTGCGATTTTCAATTTGAAAAATGGCATCCACATCAAAAAAATACTGAAGAACCCGGATTTTGTGATCTTTGTAACCCTTAAGAAATGTGTTTAATTAGTAATTCGATTCAAAATGCGGTAACGCTTTTGAATCAAGATGAAATCATAGGTATTCCTACTGAAACGGTTTATGGTTTAGCTGGAAATATATACAGTCCAAAAGCTATTCAAAGTATATTTGCAATGAAGCAAAGGCCTTTTTTCAATCCATTAATAGTTCATATCAAGTCGGTTGCAGACTTACCTAAAATTGCAATTGATATTCCTGAAAAAGCGTTGGTGCTCGCTGCTGCTTTTTGGCCAGGTCCATTGACTTTAGTTTTAACAAAACAACCTAACATTCCAGATTTAGTTACTGGAGGTAAAGATTCGGTCGCGGTTAGGGTTCCAAATCAGTCAATGACTTTAGCGCTTTTGGAGCAATTAAATTATCCTTTGGCCGCACCAAGTGCGAATCCTTTTGGCTCTATTAGCCCAACTAGTGCAGCGCATGTAGCGGGTTATTTTGAGGATTCTTTAGAAATGGTTTTGGACGGGGGACCTTGTCAAAGAGGAATCGAATCCACAATCATAGGATTTGAAAAAGGAGTTCCTATTTTATATCGTCTGGGAGCTCTTGCAATTGAGGATATCGAAGCAATTGTAGGTACTGTAAACAGGCAAACTCATAATGAGAGTGCGCCGGAAGCTCCTGGGATGCTTTCTAGACATTATGCCCCTTCAACGACCACTATTTTAACGGCCAATGTTACGGAATGCCTCAAAACTTTTTCAAATCAAAAAATAGGAGTCTTAGTGTTTCAAAACGAGAGGCATGATTCTCAAATTAGGCATCAGGAAATTCTGTCGCCTACAGGAGATCTAGTAGAAGCCGCTTCCCAATTATACGCTGCCTTACACCGATTGGATCAACAGAATCTAGATTTCATTATAGCTGAACGATTTCCAGATTTTGGCTTAGGGAAAACAATAAACGATCGATTACAAAGAGCCACTAAAAAATAAGTTATGGATACTATTATAAGAAATGCACAAGTAGTCAATGAAGGACAAATTCTTTATTTGGATGTTTTAATTTCTGGGGAAAGAATAGAAAAAATAGCGCCTTCTATAACGCTAAACCCCGCTAAAAAAACAATCGAAATTGATGCAACGGGACTTCATCTACTTCCTGGAGT
>CALQBR020000199.1 GCA_943328865.2 Sphingobacterium thalpophilum | reverse complement strand
TAGCTGTATATGCGGTTGTTAAATTTATTCAAAACAACGGGATATATAAAATCACTAAGGGGACACAAATTGAAAGTAATAATGTTGAAGAGCTTTACCAAAATTGCAGAAATGCTGTTTCTAATAAAACCAATTCAAAATCATCATCTACAAATAATTCAAATTATGCATGTTACTCTAATATCGCTCCCGTAAGAGAAAATAACCATAATTTAACTTTGTCTTTTTGTGGTACAAAAATTTGCGTTAAAGAATCTGTTGGTATTGTAATCTCCAATGCTTCTTTTTCAGTTGACACTAACCTTCCATCACATATTTGCTGTAAATATATCATATTAGAATTTAATTTTCAAGCAAGTGGAATTAGTGTTCCTTCCTCAGGAGCGAATTCTGATTTTTCATTAAATTCAACTTTTCCTGTATTTGTTGATGGTGATTTAGGTACTTATGTGAATCAGTACGGGTCTTGGTCCTTAGTATCCGGTAATAATCAAAATGGTAGAATTCGATGGGGATTGAGTATTCATACTGGAGAACAAGCAGATAAAAAGCAAAGTCAAGTTTCTTTGAATTTTAATTTTTTAAGTTCTAATAATCTGTCATTAATAGTTCCTTTGTAAAATAAATTCACAATTGCTTAGATCTGCGGTTTGAGTTAGCTCATAATAGCTTTTTTATCAATAAAAATTAGTAAACTTAATTATTCATAAAAGCTTTGATTTATAAAACAATCAAAGCTTTTTTATTTATTTTAAGGACAAAAGCCTTTTTATAATAAAAAAATATTGAGCTACTATTAAAACCGTAGAAAAGATATTCGCACATTTAAAGTCGGTAATAATGAATAGTTCTGATAAACTGCTTTAACAATTGAGGGTAAATTAGAGCGTCCAGGAAGCTTTCAGACCTTTTGCAAATCAAAACCCTATTTTGAATAGGCTGCTTGATTCAAAACAAGAAACCGCGTATATTGATAGGACAAATAATACTTGGCCAAAAGTAGCAATGCCTTCAAAATTTGATTAACTATTAATTATCCTATTTTTAAAAAAAAGCTTCTGAAAAACTTTGTAACTTTGCAGCAAAAGAAATTGATATGTTTGGAATTGGTGGAGGAGAATTAATTTTCATCCTTTTTATTGTGCTAATGCTTTTTGGTTCGGATAAAATCCCAGAAATCGCACGTACCTTAGGAAAAGCAATGGCGCAATTAAAAAATGCAACCAACGAAATTAAAAGCGAAATCCAAAAAGGGGCAGAATCCAATGGTTTGGATACAAAAGCATTGACTGATATAACAAGAGGAATAACGTCGGAGGTTGACCAAGTGAAAGGGAATATTTTAGGGGATACCATGACCCAAATAGAGCAAACAACCGAACAAATTAGTGATCTTACAGGTCCAATAAAACGTCAAATGTAATGCTCGACAAAATCTTAGACCTCGACACTCAATTATTCATTTATCTAAACGGTTTGGGTTGCGAAACGTATGATGGTCTTTGGTTGTTCATTACCAAACAATTCAATTGGATTTCTTTTTTTGTAGTGCTCTTGTATTTAATCTACAAGAAAATAGGAGTCAAACAAACCCTTTATTTACTTTTGTTTATCGCCGTTTTAATAACCTTCACCGATCAAATCACGAATATTTTCAAAAATGGATTTCAGAGATTGCGTCCCTGCAATGCTCCAGAAATTAATGGAATAATTCGTATTGTGAAATCTAGTAATTCCTTTAGTTTTTTCTCGGGTCACGCAGCCAATTCTATGGCAGTAACCACTTTCTTGTATTTTGTAATGAAGCGCCATTATAAATATTTTATACTGCTATTTTTGTGGCCATTAATTTTTGCGTATAGCCGAATTTATCTGGGATTGCATTATCCATTAGATATAATGTGTGGTTTCTTGTTTGGTGCCATCAGTGGATTTTTGATCTATAAATTATACCAATTCGCCCAAAGAAGCTATTTCCCTGAACAAAAATAAGTTTGCTATAGTTGATTGGTGCAATCGGTTATTTGCGGTGAAGTAAATAAAAAAGATTATCTTCTTTTCTTCAAGTATTTACTTTCTTTGAATTTAAAGTACCCGACTTACCGTTAAACCATCTCGAATGGGTAATAAAACCGTTTCAATGCGGGGGTCTTCTTTTAAAACCTTGTTGTATTCCAATAAGACTTTTGTGCTGTTGTCATTTTTTTGCAAGGGTTCTAATACCTTGCCGCTCCACAATACGTTATCTGACAGAATGATGCCTCCTTTGTTCATTTTAGAGAGAATCAATTCAAAGTAATTCAGATAATTTTCTTTGTCGGCATCTATAAAAACCAAATCAAATTTTATTTCCAAAGTGGGTATGATAGCAATCGCCTCACCTAAGTGTTGTGTGATTTGGTTCCCCCATGGCGATTTGTCAAAATATTTGCGCTGAAAATCAACCAATTCTTCTTTGATGTCAATGGTATGAAGTTGTCCGTTTTGTTGCATTCCTTCACACAAACACAAAGCTGCATAACCCGTAAAGGTACCTATTTCCAAAATGTTTACTGGTCTAATTAGTTTGGACAGCATACTCAGAACCCGCCCTTGAAAATGACCGCTCAACATCCTGGGAAGCAATATTTTTTGATAAGTTTCCTTATTGAGTGCCGCCAATAATTCAGGCTCTTTTTCAGAGTGTTGCTCGATATAGTCTTCTAATTCAGGGGAGATGAAGTGCATTTGTTTTGTTTTATTGTCAAAGTTATCAAAAGTTGAGTTATGCTTTTATCAGTAAGCTTGGATTAAAACGTCGGTAGGAATATGGAGTTTTTCATGCAATTGCCTTATCATTTCTAATGAAAGCTTTCTTTTTCGATTTAAAATTTCACTAGCGCGACTTTTTAGCCCCACAATATCGGCTAAATCCTTTTGATTGTAACCCATTTGTTCCATTCTGAACTTAATGGCTTCAATGGGATCGGATAGGCCTATAGGAAAGTGTTCGTTTTCGTATTGATCAATTAAAATGCCAAGTACTTCTAGTTCGTCTCCTTCAGGAGTACCCATTTTTGCATCAAAGATTACTTCAAGTCTTTCTATAGCTTGATTGTAATCATTTTGGTTTTTTATCGGTTTAATTTCCATAATTTTTTAAATTTCGTCCGCCTTAATCTTGTCGTAGGCTACATGCGTTCCAATAAATCGAATCCAGATCATTTGATAATCATAATTCAACTTAACAATTAATCTATAATGATTTCCTTTTATATTAAAGACGACTCTATTGTCATTTAAAATACTCGCACTTGGAAAATCGAGTTTTATTTCGTTTGGATTTTTCCATTGGGCAATACTCGCTTCCTGAAACCACGATTTCAATTGTTGTTCACAATCAGCATGTATTTCCCAAAAGTCTCTCAATACCTTTTTAGCGATGACTCTCAAATGTTTGATTTTCAACAAAGATACAAAATGTTCCCAAAACGGGAAATTATTTTTCATTTCTTTTGAATTACTATTGCGGGTCACTTCTGTTTGCTTAAAAACCTGCTGTTGTATTTGTTTTCATTAGAATATTAACGGTATCTTCTCCATACACCGATAGAATTATCAATCTAGTAGCCAAAAATTACCCCGATTTCCACTATTTAGAGTTGATGGATTTTCCTAATCGTAAAACGTTTATAGGAAAGTGAAGGAACCTTTAAATCATATCCACATTTTACACTAAATTTGCAGCATGCAAATCGATAAAAAAGACATTCGGGCCTTATCAAAAGATCAATTGCGCGATTTTTTTGTCGCCAATAATGATAAAGCCTTTCGTGGGAATCAAGTTTATGAGTGGTTGTGGAGTAAAGGCGCCCATTCTTTTGAAGACATGACTAATGTTTCTAAAGAAACCCGTGCC
>CALQBR020000198.1 GCA_943328865.2 Sphingobacterium thalpophilum | reverse complement strand
TTAGTTCTACTTCGGTCTATGCCGATGATCGTGCTATCATTGATGAAGCAACGATTCCGAGGCCAGAGACGGACGCTGGAAAACAATTGTTGGAAGCCGAAGCGCTTTTGCAAAACAACAAAAATTTCGAAACCACGGTGGTCCGTTTTGGCGGATTAATTGGAGCCAATCGACATCCCGTTCATTTTCTCGCAGGAAGAACAAACCTAGAAAATCCAGAGGGCCCTATCAATCTGATTCATCAAAAAGATTGCATTGGAATTATTTTAGCAATTATTACTCAAGCGGCTTGGAGTCAGACTTTTAATGCGGTGGCGCCTTTTCATCCCACTAGAGCCGATTATTATAGGCAGAAAGCGGCGGAATTGAATTTGGCTTTGCCGGAGTTTGACACCATGAAACCCTCTGTGGGGAAAACCATTTTGAGCGATCATTTAAAAACTGTCTTGAATTATGATTTTTTGAGGGCCAATCTGTAAGAAGGTTCGAAAATCAAAAACCTTTCTTGAACAGATTGACAATATGCTTTTATCCAGTTCGCACGACAGATCAAGCAGATTTGCAACTATGCGCTATGGTGAAATAAATTAAATGCAAAAATGAAGAAGGACAACAGGACTATGTCATATGACCTTTAAAAACCAAAATCTACCTATGAAAAACAAATACTTGAATTTGATAACGCTGCTTTTGGTGCTGCTCCCTTTTGGACTTATAGCACAAGAAAACAATAATAGCAGCGATACGCTATATTACCAAGAGGGTAGAAATGGTAAAACAATAAAAAGCATCATTCAAAAAACGGGGCATGGAAAAATCATTACCAATTATTACAGAAATGGTTTGGTTCAGTTTCAGGAAACCTATAGCGACAGCATTATTGAAAAACGCCAAAGCTATTATGAAAACGGAGAAAAACAAGAACTGTGTCAATATGGTAAAGGGCTACCCATAAAAAAAGAGAAATGGCATCAAAACGGGTTACTTGCTCAGCTGGAAAATTTCAAAATAACAGAAAAAAAGGATTCCCTACGATCGGTTTTGGATGGGACGTTTGAGCTGTATTATTCAAACGGATTGCCTCAAAAGAAAGGCCATTATAAAAACAATCAAAAAAGCGGGGAATGGCTAGACTATTACGACAATGGCAAAAAGAAATCGGAGATAAACTACCAGGAAGATGTTATGGACGGCAAAGCCCTATTCTACTATAATTCTGGGCAAGTAAAATCGGAAAATAATTATATAACCAACGAAAACTTTAAGAATTCCAAGCACAAAGCTTCCTCTTTGCTTGATGGGGAGCAAAAATACTACTTTGAAAACGGCAAGCTGGAAAGTATAAGTCATTATGAGAAAGGCAAGAGAAGCGGACTATATGAATCTTGGAACATTGCCGGGGTAAAAAAATCAGAAACAGCCTATTGCTTTGATGTTTACTGCGGCACATTCAAAACTTGGTTTGAAAACGGAACGATTGAACAAAACTACTCCTATGGCAAGCCAATTTACGACAGTATAGGCAAAGCTTATAAAGCAGTATTAGATGGCAAATATGAAGCCTATTACAACAATAGCAAGCCAAAACAACTTGGTTCTTTCAAACAGGGTAAAGAGGACGGGACTCTTATAAAATTCCATGAAAACAATATAAAAGCCAGTGAGCAAAACTTTAGTGAAGGGCTTAAAAATGGAGCATCGAAACGATGGAGCAGAAATGGTGTTTTGATTGAAAGTGAAAACTACATCGTTATTAAGCAAAATGAAAAATTGGTTGCTGTTAAAGAGGGTGAATATCTGTATTACAATGAAGCCAATCAACAAATTATAAATCAAGGATTTTACAAAAACGGAAAAAAAGAGGGTAAGTGGACTAATTGGCACCAAAATGGAAAACCCGCTAAGGTTTGTTATTTTGCGAATGACTTACAGGTAGGAGCATCAACCATTTGGAATGAAAACGGGAACCTAACCAGTGAATTATTTTATGCCATTGATACCGTAAATGGAACCCCAACAAGTAAACCTAGTTATATTACCAAAAAGTATGATAATAATGGAAAAATATACTTGATTTGCTTTTATAATGATTTACATGAGAGTTATCATACCAAGATATTTTATGAAGACGGCACCCTGAAAGCGGAATGGTATAATCTGCTAAATTCAGAATCCAATAGCCCGAAATTCGGGAAATACACCACCTACTTCAGTAACGGAAATATAGAATCGGAAAGTTTTAATTTCAACGAAAGACCCATAGGAAGAACGGTCAATTATTTCATAAACGGAAAACCAAAAAGCATTATCGATTTTAATGATATTCGATCCAGCGGAAAATGCGGCTATGAGATTTTATGGCGACCGGATGGGGAGCTCATTAGTTTTAAAAAGTATAAAGACTACAAAACATTTGAAGTCATTAAAGACCCCATTTTAGCCAAACAACTATATGACAACTTACTAAATAAACCAAAAACCGAAGGTGAAATCATAAATGGTGTAAAAGAAGGATTGCATATTAGTTGGTTTCAGCCAGGGATTAAATGGATCGAAGAATCTTTTAAAAACGACAAGCACGAAGGCACGGTGCGTGTTTACTATCCTGATGGCAAAATAATGCTCGAGATGGATCTGAAGAATGCCATTGCCAATGGCAAACTCGTTCTTTGGGATACCAAGGGAAATAAATACCGGGAAGAAAATTATCTAAACGAAAAAAAACAGGGCTTGTTTACGGTATATTATTCAAATGGTAAAAAGGAGAACGAATGGCTCTATCAAGCAGACGCAAAGCATTATTTATTCGAAAAAAAATGGTATGAAAACGGCAATTTATATTTTGCAACTAATTACAACGAAGCGGGTATTCAGGATGGAGAGTCCATTGGGTATTTTGAAAATGGTAAAATAAATTACCAAAAAAACTACCTAAATGGCAGACTAGATGGACAGGAAAAATATTTTTATCCCAGTGGTAAAGATAAATCCAGTAAATTTTATAAAAATGGTTTATTAGATGGTGAATTCATTCATTGGTTAGAAAACGGAAAAATTAAAGAAAAAACAACCTATAGAAATAATACTAAGGAAGGCTATTGGGAAGAATTAAACTCCGACTTGACACTTACCAAAGGTTATTACAAACTCGACGAAAAAGATAGCGTTTGGACCTATTATAATGCAGAGGGAAAGCTGTTAAAAACAGAAACCTACAAAAACGGGATACTTCAACTAAAACCTGCTGAGCCTGAAAAACAAAACATGCGTGCAATTAATCGCTGCCCGGCAGGAGACCCTAGTCATGCAGGTTTTATTTGTCAATGCGTGCGACCAATGCAATTAATAGAACAACCAAGCTGCCCATCAGGAAGACACCACGGAGGTTATATTTGTCAATGTGCGGGTCCAACGATGAACGAAATTCTAATCAAAATAAACAACCCAGAGCCATTAGAACAAACATGCCAGTGCATTGATAGTACCAAACTGAAGGTAACTTATGCTCCTCATCTCAGCGAACTGACTACCTTAGAGGAGGTGCGAAAAAAGAGTTTTAATTTTCATGAACCCATTGGTGATTTTTACAATAATTTATTTTACATCAACTATCAATTTAACACCAATCGAAATGATGGACTTTGGTGCGTCTTTGACTTGTTGGCTTTTGAAGAAATTTATTTGAATATACCTGATAAAAACGGCATCAAATTGATTTTGAATCCGTGTATAAAAGTGGGAGGCAATGTATCGAAAATGAACATGAACATAACCATAGACCGCAAAGACAAAACCCAAACCAATGCCACGCTTACAACCAAAAACCTAGCTATAGAATTTAACCCGACCTTGCTTCATCAATGGGACAAAAAACTAAACCAAGCCATTATAGTTAGTAATTTGAAAACGGCAGACAAGTATGTTGCTTCTAAAATAATTTTTGATGC
>CALQBR020000197.1 GCA_943328865.2 Sphingobacterium thalpophilum | reverse complement strand
GTCGAACCTGGTTCATGTGATTCCATTATGGCATAATTAGTAGTTTCATAATATGATCCATTCTCATGTTTGCCTAAATTCGAAATAGCTTTTACATAACCCGTCTTTGTCTCCATCACCACAACACAACCATGTTCTGCATTATAGATTTGCAATTGCTTCAACAATGCGTGATGTGCAATATCCTGAATATAAACATCTATCGTAGAAATAACATCATACCCATCCTGTGGCTCTACTTCATTAACATCTCTAATGGGTTTCCACTGCCCCTTAGCGATTTTCTGCTTGAGCACTTTTCCATCTTTACCATTCAAATAGTCTCTAAACGCCCATTCTATTCCTCGGCCATCAGAATGTCCTTTATAAGTAAGGCGCTCATATCCAATCGTCCGTTGAGCAATCTCCCCAATAGGATGTTGTCGGACTGTTTTTGGCTTTGATATAATTCCACCTTCGTATGCACCAAGTTTGAATAAAGGAAAATCCTTTATTCGCATGTACTCGGTAAAACTCAAATTTCTAGCAATTAAATAGAATCCATTTTTATTTGCTCTGGCTTTTCTTAATTCCGATTGATAATAACTGCTTGGTTTTCCTAACAATAAAGCCAACGAATCAGACAAAGGTTTCACATACTTTTGAAAATCTTCTTTTTTTGGAGCTATTGCGTCAAATCGAATTTCATAATTTGGAATTGAAGTTGCCAATAAACTGCCGTCAGCAGAATAAATATTACCTTTATTAGCTGGAATTACAAAATTCTTCACTGTTTTCTGTTTGGCTAATTTTCGATAATGATCCCCTTCAACCCACTGAATATTAGTAAGCTTAACCGTAATAGCTATGGCAATAAAAAAGACAGCCACTGCAACCAGATATATTCTGTAAGTAATATGTTTATCTTCTACTTCCATATTCTTTCAAGAAAGTTTTTCTCTTCTACTTCTTTAACTTTTATTTTCACTGGAGGCACTGGGGAAGGAAATATACCTCTTTCCTCCATTTTTATGGAGATTGTAGATTCCATTTTTAATTTCATCAATTCAGAACGTCTATCTACAAATTCAGAACGCAATTCTTTTACCTCAGTGGTTAACGCTACTATTTTAAATACTTTTTGATCAAAACTATTGTTACTTCCGATCATTATTATCGCAAGAAAAAGTATGAAAATGATGAAACGCCAGTTTTTTGCCGCATTCGCTTCTTCATTAATCAGAAATCTTGCTTTTAATATGTCAAAAATGCCATTTTTCATTATTATTTCTTTTCAGCTATTCGCAATTTCGCACTACGAGCTCTGTTATTCATCTTAATTTCCTGAAAATCAGGAATGATTAATTTTCCGACAGTTTTGAATGGAACGGTAAAATTTCCGAAAAAATCTTTTTCTGGATCTCCTTCAAATAAGCCATTTTTCATAAATCTTTTCACCAAACGATCCTCCAAAGAATGATAAGAAATCACACTCAATCTTCCATCTATATTCAAAATTTCTAAAGACTGCTCCAAGAATTCTTTAAGGACATCCATTTCCTGATTTACCTCAATTCTTATCGCTTGGTACATCTGCGCTAGAATCTTATGACTTTTATGTGCTGGCAAAAAGCGCCCTAAAACTGTTTTTAACTGTTCTGTATTTTTTATAGGACTTTCTTCCCTGGCTTCAATTATCACCCTTGAAATTGCTGGCGCATTTTTCAACTCTCCGTAATCTAGAAAAACACGACGCAAATTAACCTCATCATATTCATTCACCACTTTATATGCATTAAGGTCATTTTTCTGACTCATCCTCATATCCAATTCTGCATCAAAACGAGTAGAAAAACCGCGTTCCGCCACATCGAATTGATGAGATGAAACCCCTAAATCCCCAAGAATTCCATCGACGTTTTTCACATTATAAAAACGAAGAAACCGTTTTATAAATCGAAAATTCTCATTAATTAAAACAAATCGATCATCATTAATCGCATTAGCCAAAGCATCTTCATCTTGATCAAAAGCAAAGAGCTTTCCGTTCGGTCCGAGTCGACTCAAAATTTCTCTTGAATGACCACCGCCACCAAAAGTCACATCCACATAAATCCCATCAGGCTTTATATTCAAACCGTCAACTGATTCTTTTAATAAAACCGGATTATGATATTCCATTGTCATTGTCATTTATGTTTCCCATTACCGCTTCTGCCAAATCCGCAAAGTCTAAATCTTCTCCAGAAATCGATTTTTCATACAAATCCTTATCCCAAATTTCAACAATATTTACCGCAGAAGACAGCACTAAATCTTTTGAAATAGAAGCAAAAACAACTAGATCTTTCGGAACCAATAACCTACCCAAATTATCAATCTCAACTACCTTAACACCTGCCGTAAAACGCCGAATAAAATCATTGTTTTTCTTTACAAATCGGTTCAGTTTATTGATTTTTTCCATCATCAGATTCCATTCCGACATCGGATACAACTCCAAACAAGGTTGAAAAACAGAACGCTTCAAAACGAAACCGTCTTGAAGAGCACTCGTCAATTGCTTTTTTAAAGGCGCAGGCAAAAGCAGCCTTCCTTTAGCATCAACTTTACACTCATATGTTCCAACTATCGTATTCAAGAAACTTTTATTTGAAATAATATTGACAAAAATATAAAAAAATATACCACATATTACCACAATATACCACTTTGTTAATAAGTTTTACCACTTATCATAATAAATACATAGCAGATTGCTTTTCCGAGATAATAGCTTATTTGACAAATTGTTAAGAAATCGAAAACAATTAAAACCAATAGCCCTAAAAGGAGTGTCGATTTCAACTAAACAACAGTATTCCTGCAACGATTCTTTTTCAAAAATTCATATTCATCATTAAAAAAGATCATTAAGAGATTACTTAAAACTGGTTATATATAATTAAAACAAGAAGTTGTTTTAAACGATAAAATCATATATTTGTGCGAATTTCAAAAGGCCAGAAAACACAATGAAACACGATTTACGCAAAGAAGGAAAGTATACCTATTTTGAAGCAGGAGAAGGAACGCCGATTATAATCCTTCATGGATTAATGGGTGGATTGAGCAACTTTGAAGAAGTGGCTGATTTTTTTTCTGAAAAAGGATACAAAATTGTGATTCCAGAATTACCGATTTACACCCAAAACATATTAAAAACAAATGTAAAAGCATTTGCCAGATACGTAAAGGATTTCATAACCTTCAAGGGTTTTGATCGCGTAATTTTATTAGGAAATTCTTTAGGCGGACATATTGCTTTATACCACGCCAAAATGTATCCAGAGAAAATGTTAGGCCTTGTTATAACTGGAAGCTCTGGTTTATACGAAAGTGCTATGGGAGACAGCTATCCTAGACGTGGGGATTATGAATACATTAGACAAAAAGCAGAATCCGTTTTCTATGACCCTAAGGTAGCAACCAAAGAAATGGTTGATGAAGTATTCAGCATGGCGAATGACAGAATAAAACTAATTAAAACCCTTACGATAGCCAAAAGTGCGATTCGTCACAATATGGCGAAAGATTTGCCAAAAATGCACCTCCCAACTTGTATTATTTGGGGCAAAAATGACTCAGTAACACCCCCAGAAGTAGCTGAAGAATTTCACAGGTTATTGCCTAATTCCAGTTTAAATTGGATTGACAAATGTGGCCATGCTGCGATGATGGAGCGTCCTGCAGAATTTAACGACCTAATGCTTGCTTGGCTAAAGGAAAACCATTTATAATAATATACATTTGTTTTTAACCACCACTTTTTTTGGGATCTTTTCAGAAAAAGTGGTGGTTCTTTTTTTTAATTACCTTTGTCCAAATTACTACTGTTATGAAAATCAATACTGCCGAATTTATAATCAGCAATTCAGAAGTTGATAAATGCCCGAAAGATTTCCTGCCCGAATACGCCTTCATAGGACGCTCTAATGTAGGAAAATCGTCCTTAATCAATATGTTGAC
>CALQBR020000196.1 GCA_943328865.2 Sphingobacterium thalpophilum | reverse complement strand
TGTTGTCGATTCCTAATATGATTTCCAAAAAGGTCAAGGTTAACAACGCAATCCAAGCATCGGCATTTAAAAATACTTCCATTTTTTATTTAATTATCGTTTGTGACTTTAGTTTATTGTGTTTTAAAAAATCTACTCCGCAATTTTAGTAATAATTCCTTTTTGGTTGGCCGCAGTACCAACTATTCCGAATTCAAAGGTATATGAATTTTCTGAAGTGGTCAATATTTTCATCACAATCGCTTTTTCTTCCGCTCTGTTTTTAGGATGTTTTTTCTGTAAGATGTATTCACAATCATTGACCCATCGGATGGTTGCCGTATCGGTTTTACCTTCATAAGTTTCAATTTGGATACTTTCGGTACGTTCGAAAGTGGCGGTCTTTTTTACCCCATTGATCTCATAGTCAAATTGGAATTTTCCTATTTTGAAATCTTTACAATTGCGCGCTACCTCATAACAAGAAGTAAGCATCAGTAAGGAGCCGAAGAGTACTGTTTTTTTCATTTTAAACCGCAATAAAGTGTTATTCAATCTTAATGTCATATTTTTCTAAAAGGCCTAAAATCCCTTGCGTTGAAAATTTAGCTTTTTTCATCGGGTTGTATTCGGGATCAATTTTATAATGGTATGCCGAGGTAAAATCAGCTCCCATAAGTTGCGTATTGTTGAAAATGGCACCCGCTAAATTACAATTGTCAAAAATCGCATGCGATAGGTTGCTTCCTGTGAAGGTCACTTCTTTTAATGAACTATTTATAAATTTCGTTTTTAGCATTTTCTTATTAGCGAAAGAGGCATAATCCAAAATACTATCTTCAAAATTGACCTGAAATAAAAAATCATCACAAGTGTGAAAGGGAATTCCCAGTAATTTGCAATTTTTAAAATCCACGTTTTTCAAACTTGTGTTCATGAATTGAATCATCGAGAGATTGCAATCGATAAACTCACAATCGATAAAAGTATTATACGAGAAATCACTGTTTGATAAATCACAATTTTTAAAAATACAACCTTCAAATTCCCGATGGTTGATTTTTTGATTGGTGTAAATGACTTTTTCAAAAGTCTTGTGTAGGTGTATTAAGTTTTCCATTAGTTTCCGAATAAACTCTTTACAATGGTTTTTAATCCAAGAAATAATAGAATCATCGCTGTAATACAAATGGCAATACCCAAGGTTAAAATAATCCAAAAAACGGGTTGCTTTTTGTTAATTAATGCAAAATGAATAATGGTTGGCCCTATAAATAAACAAGGCAATGTCCAAGACATTAGTTTGATTCCTTTGCTGAGTATTTCTTTGGAGGTCGTCATTTTATCTTTTTTGGGATAAGTAGTAATTAACTACTTTTCTTACGCTTCCGTATTCGTTTAGTAATTCGGCAGCGGCATCATACGTAACGGGAATTTCGGACATGATCATTTTCACCCCGCGATCTACTAGTTTTTTATTACTCAATTGCATATCTACCATTTTATTGCCTTTTACTTTGCCAAGTTGAATCATGGTGGCAGTCGAAATCATATTGAGGACTAATTTTTGAGCGGTTCCTGCTTTCATTCGAGAACTACCAGTAACAAATTCAGGTCCGACAACTACTTCAATAGGAAATTTAGCTGTTTTTGATAAGGGACTTCCTTCATTGCAGGTGATACAACCAGTGCTAATATTATTTTGATTGCAACTTTCCAACCCTCCAATCACATAAGGCGTGGTTCCAGAAGCGGCAATTCCAATCACTACATCGTTTTCAGTAATGTGATGCTCTTGTAAATCAATCCAAGCTTGAGTCGCATTGTCTTCGGCATTTTCTACAGCCCTGCGAATGGCTTGATCACCACCAGCAATAATTCCGTTGACCAAATCGAAAGCGACTCCAAAAGTAGGCGGACATTCCGAAGCATCCACAATCCCCAATCGTCCCGAAGTTCCAGCACCAATATAGAAAAGTCTGCCGCCAAGTTTCATTTTAGAAACTACTGTAGCTACCAAAATTTCAATTTTTGGCAAGGCTTTTTCCACTGCCAAAGGCACGGTTTTATCCTCCTGATTGATATTTAGTAGTAATTCTGAAATCGACATTTTTTCAAGATGGTCGTGTTTTGAGGACTGTTCGGTGGTTTTGGTAAAAGTCATCTTTTAATTTAAAAGGGTTTAAAAGGGTAAAGTTACAAAGTTTTATAGCAGGCTAATGTGTGCTACATTAAATAGGCTAATGCGATTCCAAAAATAATCATCGAAACTTTAGCGATGTTAAATTTATGACCTTCGCTACTTTCAAAAATAATAGTCGATGAAATATGGAATAAAATCCCAATGACTACCGCTGTAATTTCAGTGTAATAATCATTCAAGAATGGCAAATAGGCTGAAATCGCTGTTCCAATTGGGGTCATAATAGCAAAAGTAACCATAAATAGGAAAATCACTTTTTTATCTAATTGGGCATTCACGAAAAAGGTAGTCAAGATAATGGCAATTGGGAAATGATGAATGGCAATTCCAAAGGCCAAGTCGTGATGGTGACTCACTGGAAAACCTTCCAAAAGGGCATGAATACACAAACTGATAAATAGCAACCAGGGCATTTGAAACATTTTCCCATGTCCGTGAACGTGACCATGTTCGGCTCCTTTGGAGAAGAACTCCAATATGATTTGGAACAAAATCCCAAACATGATATAAATACCGATGATATGATTTCCACCTTCGTAGATTTCAGGCAGCAAATGCATGACGGTTATAGATAGCAAAAAAGAGCCGCTAAAAGCCAATAAGAGTTTGATGTTTTTCTTTGCTTCGGGTTTTAACAATAAGGCAAAAACATAACCTATTAAAACAGAAAGTAAAGGCAATAAAAGTGAAAAGGAATTATCCATTATTTGAAAATCATAATTAGTCTTTCGCTCTCCATTTTATGGAATTTACGCAATTTATAGTCCCCAAAAATATCCAAAAGGAAAATCTCCGCTTGTTCCATTAGGGTTTCAAAATCAGCTAAGGTCAAGGCTCTTACTTTTTCGGTAAAATGGAATTTCTCGCCTTGGTCTTCAAAATCGATTTCTTTGTAAATGTAATTGTCTTTAACGTAGCGCTTAATATGAAAGGCAATCCCATCAACTGTTTTTACCTCTTCGGGGACTAAATTGGCAATGACTTGATGCACATTCATAAAGTCAATCACGGCAAACCCATATTCGGTCAGGCTTTCTTTTATCGCTTTTAAAGTCATGAGGTTGTCTTGTTCATTTTCAAAGTAACCAAAACTCGTAAACAAATTAAAAATAGCATCAAATTGGTCTTCAAACGGCTCACGCATATCGTGCTCGCGAAAATGAAGGGTTTTATTTTCTGACTTTTTGGCTTCGGCAATACTATTTGTTGATAAATCAGCACCAGTTACGTCAAAACCCAATTGGTTCAAATAAATGGAATGGCGTCCTTTACCACAAGCCAAGTCTAATATTTTCGCCTCCTCTGGAAGGTTGAGATAATGTACAATATTATCCATTAGCAATTGCGCTTCTTCCTCATCGCGGTCTTTGTAGAGAATATGGTAATAAGGACTGTCGAACCAAGAGGCGAACCAATTATTGACTTCTTTTTGCATTTTAAAAGTTTACTGTTAGTGGGTTATCAGCATTAGTTTGTCATCAATTCTCTAGACTAATTACTGAAACAGTGCAAATTTAGTGTATTTTTGCACCGAATACTTGATTTTACAATGGAAAATAATTTTAAAATGGTTGCCAAAACCTTTTTTGGTTTTGAAGAAATACTCGCTAAAGAATTACAACTTTTAGGGGCACAAGAGGTAGAGCAGGGGGTAAGGATGGTGAGTTTCAAAGGAGATAAAGGTTTTATGTACAAGGCAAATTTGTCATTGCGAACCGCTTTAAAAATCCTCAAACCCATCTATTTTTTCAAAGCCAATAACGAACAAGCTTTGTATAAAGGAATTTCAGCCGTAAATTGGTCTAAATTCATTAATGCCAACCAGACTTTTG
>CALQBR020000195.1 GCA_943328865.2 Sphingobacterium thalpophilum | reverse complement strand
ATTTTAGGTAGAGGAGAATTGAAAGCTAAATTAAAGGTAACTGCTCATAATTTTACTGCTACTGCAAAAGCTGCTATTGAAGCTGCTGGTGGAGAAGCTGTAACTATTTAATTTTTCGATTAAGATGAAGAAATTTATTGAATCACTAATTAATATTTGGAAAATTGAGGAACTAAAAAACAGAATTCTAATTACCTTAGGTATTTTAGTGGTTTATCGTTTTGGAGCACATGTTACTCTTCCAGGAATTGATGCAACACAATTAGCCGGATTAGCGGGACAAACAAAAGAAGGAATTGGTTCAATTCTTGACATGTTTACTGGTGGTGCTTTTTCACAAGCTTCGGTTTTTGCGTTAGGTATTATGCCTTATATTTCTGCCTCGATTGTTGTTCAGTTAATGGGAATTGCGATTCCTTATTTACAAAAACTTCAAAGCGACGGAGAAAGTGGAAGAAAAAAAATCAATCAAATTACCCGTTGGTTAACAATAGGTATTACATTGGTTCAAGGACCAGGTTACATCTATAATCTATACAGAACGTTACCTAGTAGTGCATTTTTGTTAGGATTTAATTCATTTGAATTCTTGTTTTCTTCAGTTATTATCTTGGTTACAGGTACAATATTTGCTATGTGGTTGGGAGAAAAAATAACTGATAAAGGAATTGGAAACGGAATATCACTGTTAATAATGGTAGGTATTTTGGCTAGATTACCACAAGCTTTTATTCAAGAATTTGCAGCTAGAGTTACTAATAATAATGGAGGACCAATGCTATTGGTTGTTGAAATTATCATTTGGTTACTAGTGATCATTGCTTGTATATTGTTAGTTATGGCAATTAGAAAAATTCCGGTACAGTATGCTCGTCGTACAACATCTGGAGATTTTGAAAAAGATATGATGGGTGGTAACAGACAATGGATTCCATTAAAACTAAATGCCTCTGGTGTTATGCCAATCATTTTTGCTCAGGCAATTATGTTTATTCCTGCTGCAGTGGCAGGATTGTCAAAATCAGATGCTTCACAATCAATTGTTGGTGCTTTTAGTAATATGTTCGGTTTTTGGTATAATTTTGTTTTTGCAACACTTATTGTTGTATTTACATTCTTTTACACTGCAATCACCGTTCCCACTAATAAAATGTCTGATGATTTAAAAAGAAGTGGCGGTTTCATTCCAGGTGTTCGACCAGGCGTTGAAACTTCTGACTTTCTTGACAAAGTGATGTCTTTAATCACATTTCCAGGCTCTTTATTTCTAGCGCTAATAGCTGTGTTCCCAGCCATTGTAGTTAGTCTTATGGATGTTCAACAATCTTGGGCAATGTTTTTTGGAGGAACATCATTGATAATTATGGTTGGTGTTGCAATAGACACTATTCAGCAAATCAACTCATACTTGTTGAACAAACATTATGACGGATTAATGAAAAGTGGTAAAAATAGAAAAGCAGTAGCTTAATTTTATGGCAAAACAATCAGCAATAGAACAAGACGGATCAATAATCGAAGCATTGTCAAATGCTATGTTCCGTGTTGAGTTAGAAAATGGACATATTGTAATTGCTCATATATCTGGAAAAATGCGTATGCATTACATCAAATTATTACCTGGTGATAAAGTGAAACTAGAAATGAGTCCTTATGATTTGTCAAAAGCAAGAATTACTTATAGATATTAAAGGCTATTCACAATGAAAGTAAGAGCATCAGTAAAGAAGAGAAGTCCCGAGTGCGTTATCGTGCGAAGAAAAGGGAGATTGTACGTAATTAACAAAAAGAATCCTAGATTTAAACAAAGACAAGGATAGTTATGGCAAGAATTGCAGGGGTAGATATCCCGAAAAATAAGAGAGGTGTTATTGCACTAACCTACATCTTCGGATTAGGAAAAAGTAGAGCTATTGAGATTTTAGAAAAAGCTCAAGTTAGCCAAGATAAGAAAGTTCAAGATTGGAATGACGACGAAATCGGAGCAATTCGTGAAGCGGTGTCAACTTTTAAAATTGAAGGTGAATTGCGTTCAGAAGTTTCTTTGAACATCAAACGTCTTATGGACATTGGATGCTACAGAGGAATCCGTCATAGATCTGGTCTTCCTTTAAGAGGACAAAGAACTAAGAACAACTCTAGAACAAGAAAAGGTAAGAGAAAAACTGTTGCCAACAAGAAAAAAGCAACTAAATAACAAGTAATATGGCTAAAGCAACTACAAAAAAACGTAAAGTTATCGTTGAATCAACGGGAGAAGCTCATATTTCTGCTACTTTTAACAACATCATCATTTCTTTGACTAACAAAAAAGGTGAAGTTATTTCTTGGTCTTCAGCTGGTAAAATGGGTTTCAGAGGTTCTAAAAAGAATACTCCGTATGCAGCTCAAATGGCAGCAGAAGATTGTAGTAAAGTAGCTCTAGAGGCTGGACTTAAAAAAGTGAAAGTATATGTTAAAGGACCAGGAAACGGACGTGAGTCTGCTATTCGTTCTTTGCATAATGGTGGAATTGAAGTGACTGAGATTATCGATGTTACTCCAATGCCTCACAACGGATGTCGTCCTCCAAAGAGACGTAGAGTTTAATTATATATTTAAGTATAACTAGGTAGAATACAAGATTATCGGAGGATATGACCTGAATTCATAATCTCTACCTTAATTTAATTTTTAGAAATGGCAAGATATACTGGTCCAAAAACTAGAATTGCTCGTAAATTTGGCGAAGCAATATTCGGAGATGACAAATCTTTCGAAAAAAGAAATTACCCACCTGGACAACACGGGATGGCTAAAAAAAGAGGTAAAAAATCTGAATTTGCAATCCAGTTAATGGAGAAACAAAAAGCTAAATATTCTTACGGAATTTTAGAAAAACAATTCAGGGGGTTATTCAAAAAAGCATCAGCTACTAAAGGTGTTACTGGTGAAGTTCTTTTACAATTGTGTGAAGCAAGATTAGACAACGTTGTATTTAGAATGGGTATCGCTCCTTCTAGAAGAGGCGCTAGACAATTGGTTTCTCACAGACACATCACTGTTAACGGTGAAGTAGTAGATATCGCTTCTTACCACCTTAGACCTGGTGATAAAGTTGCCGTTCGTGAAAAATCTAAATCTTTAGAAGCTATCGAACGTTCTTTGTCTAATTCTAGTCATGTTTATGAATGGATTACTTGGAATAATGATCTTAAAGAAGGAACTTTCGTTTCTGTACCTGCTAGACTTCAAATCCCAGAAAACATCAAAGAACAATTAATCGTAGAGTTGTACAACAAATAATAATTGACTTAGTCGAAATTTATGGCAATATTTAATTTTCAGAAGCCCGATAAAGTTATCATGATCGATTCAACCGATTTTGAAGGTAAATTTGAATTTAGACCTTTAGAACCTGGTTACGGATTGACTGTTGGTAATGCACTTAGAAGAGTTTTGCTTTCTGCTTTAGAAGGATATGCAATCACATCGGTTCGTATCGAAGGAGTAGATCATGAATTTTCTACTATCTCAGGAGTTGTTGAAGATGTTACAGAAATTATCCTTAATCTTAAACAAGTACGTTTCAAACGTCAAATTGAAGATATAGATAACGAATCCGTTACGATTTCTGTTACTGGTAAAGATCAACTTACTGCTGGTGATTTTCAAAAGTTTATTTCAGGTTTCCAAGTTCTGAATCCAGAACTAGTAATTTGTAACTTAGATAGTAAAGTTAATTTGAATTTCGAATTGACTATTGAAAAAGGTAGAGGTTACGTTCCTGCAGAGGAGAATAAAAAACAAAACGCAGCAATTGGAACAATATTTACTGACTCTATCTTTACTCCGGTAAAGAATGTGAAGTATGCTATTGAAAACTTCCGTGTGGAGCAAAAAACAGATTATGAAAAATTAGTTTTTGAAATCAAAACTGATGGTTCTATCAATCCAAAAGATGCTTTAACTGAAGCTGCAAAAGTTTTAATTCACCATTTCATGTTGTTTTCTGATGAAAGAATTACACTTGAGGCTGATGAAATTGCTCAAACAGAATCCT
>CALQBR020000194.1 GCA_943328865.2 Sphingobacterium thalpophilum | reverse complement strand
AATGACAGCACCAAGAGAGGCCACGACAAATACATTCATTAAGGTCAGTTTGAGGGAGAAGATTTCTTCAAAAGTATCTTCGTTCAAAATAACCAAACGGTTTTTCGTGAATAATTTTTTCTTTAAAACTTGTGTTTTTCGGTTTTTCTGGGACATCTTAAATCGAATAGCTGACAAATATAAATAATTAATGTTGCTTATAGCGTGTAGAGTCTTTTTGTTAGGGTAAAATTAGGGAACATTCGAAAGCCATAACGGCTTAAAAATCATAAATATTTACCAATGAGTGAAAAGAAATACCAGTTTTTCTTTTATATTTGCTGAAATTTTTATTTCAAATTTGCTTAGGCATATAAAAAACGCTGTTATGGTTGCATTAAATATTTTTTTAGGTTTAGTTGGTGGTTCTGAATGGATTTTTATAGGGATAGCGATATTATTACTTTTTGGAGGCAAAAAAATTCCAGAATTAATGAAAGGTCTTGGAAGCGGTATTAAAGAATTCAAAAATGCAGCTAAAGACGACAAACAACCAGTTGAGAAAAAAGAAGAAGAAGCAAAATAATTTTTATTTGATATAGAAAAATCCAAATTTCATGAAAATTGAAATTTGGATTTTTTTTTTGAGGTATTCCCAGAATGACGTTGCAAATTCAGCACAATTCATCTTTAAAGACATTCCGGATAAATTTCTGCTATAAATACAATCTATTCGGGGCTTCAATTTTGTCTAAAAACATTTACTTAAGTTTTTCGTTTTACAAACAGACATAAAATGAAATAAGAATAAAAAAATCTATAATTACTTTCGACTTTTCTAATTGGGCAACTTTTTAATTTATATTACATTACTTTTAAAAAATATCAACAATAAAAAAATAAAATAAACCCCATACTCCTATAAAAAATAGTCCAATATATACATTATTCAAATTTTTCTTTAAGTCTTTTTTAATTAAAAGACGGTATAAAATCCAACCTATAAAGGCTATTAATAAACCTATTACCATTCCAACTCTAGACATAATTTATTGTTTTATGTTTAATACTTTAATTTCCAAATTGCTTATTATTTATCTAATTTACGACATTTTTTTTGCATAGCCACTAAATTGTATATATCCGCTACAAAGTAGCGCCTATACACCCAAAAAAAGTAGATTGGCGCTATAAAGTAGGGCTTAATTTTTTTTATTAAATATAGGCTAATGCTTCTAATAAATTTATAAAAACAAGAATACTACTCCGATAGCGCGGAATTGCATTCCGTGCCCACAATCTACTTCAAAATAAATCTAATAAAACGATTTCTAAATCATTATCTAAACCGGCATAGATTCTAGCCGAACTAAAATAATAATCTTCAGGTAAAGTAACTATTTTGTCTTTAACGGGATTATTATGAATGTATGCTACTTTTTGTTTTATAAATGAATTGCTGTAAATGTGTTCTGCATGATAGCCATCTTGCCACCCGAGCCTGTAAGGGCGAACTGGCGAAGCAAACTTTATATTTTTGTTCCCTTTTTAGAGGTGCACATGCTTTTTGAAAATAATCTAATAACCATTCTCTTCTACTTTCTGGCTCATCGATAATGGTTTGAACCATTTTTTTTGAGGTAAATTTTTTGAAATCCCTAATCACATCCGATAATAGGAAACCATTTGTTGCTTTGCAAAACAGATGAATATGGCTGCTCATGATACAATAAGCATAAATTTCTAATCCTTTGTTTTGTTGACAATGTTTTAAGGAAACTAAGATATTGTATTTCTGATTTAATCGTGTAAAAACATCTACCCAGCCTACGGTTGTTATGGTTATAAAATAAGCGTCTTCGGTAGTTTTGGCTTTATATTTTGTTGACATACATCGTTTTATAAATCAAAACTACCCCTTTTTTAGTATATGCGTTACTTTGTAGGATTACTTTGTGGGCACGGAATGCAATTCCGCGCTATCGTAGTAGTGAGATATCCGAGCGGGCGGGTGTTTTTATTTATAGTTATTTTTGTTCTCATTTACGTTTATCAGTTGCTCATTTATTGCACTTGGTAAAGGATGTTTTTTTATTTGTTCTTCCCAATATTTACTAGTATAGTAACTTCTATCTTTATCTATATAAGTTTTACTTTTTTCAGGAATTTTGTCGTTGTAAATAAGTTTATCGTCAATAAAAATCTCATTAATAGTTTCAACTGCATTGTTTTTCTCTTTGGATTTAACTATTTTTTTTTCACTTATGAACGAATAATTAAGATGTCTAATTTCATCTTCTCCAGTCCATTTTTCAGTATTGGTATAACTGGCTGAAAATTTCCAAAAAAGGAATTTAACGGCATCACTATCCTCAAAACTTTCACTTACATTAATTTCATCTGCATTATTATTTTTATCATATTTTACGTAACCTACAATTTTTTTGCCTTCTAAAATGGAATGTAAACTATCTTTAGTCAATTCTGTTTTGTATTGTTTCCATCCTCTTGCTAAAATATCTCTTTTAGGGATTTGGCAATCTAAATAACTATCAAAACTAGAAATACTTATTATTCTTGATTTTTGTTTAATACTGTCTATTTTAAATGTTCTATATTCCGTAATATGTTTTTTTATTCCTGTATCAAAATCATTATTTGTGTTTTTGTATGGAATATGATATTCAATTAACCCATCGCCATATTTTACAAGCTTATTATTTACTAATTGCCAACTTCTAAAATATCCTCTTATGGTATAATATTTTTCCGAAAGTTTATTTATTATAATAACAGGTTCTAATTCATAACTCTTCATCTTTTCCAAACTGATGATTTGAGGTATTTCATCAATGTTATATTCAACAGATAAATAATTATCATCATAAATCATTAAATTTTTAACACCTGCTTCTTTCAAAATCGATTTATCAAATTTAAATTCCCCTTGAATATTTGAATTTCCAATTAAACTTCCATTATCGCTGAAAATTTGTAATCCGTTAATTGGTTTTTTATCAAATTTATCTATAAAAGTTATTTTTATGTTTTGAGAAAAAATTAAAATTGGAAAAAAAAGGAATACTGAAATTAAATAATTTCTCATTGTTATAATTTATATTTAATATTTGGTTTTTTCTACGTTCCGCAAAACTGAAGGCTAACTTATATATACCCGCTACAACGTAGCACCTATAAACTCAAAAAAAGTAGATTGGCGCTATAAAGTAGCGATTAATTTTTTTATTAAATATAGGCTAATGCTTCTAATAAAATTATAAAAACAAGAATACTACTCCATAAAGTAGTAGCAGTTTCCTAAATCACCATCGTTAACTGCACCCGTTTTCGTGCTTCATCTACTTCGGTCACTTTGACTTGCACATGTTGGTGTAACTTGACTACTTCGTTTACATCGCTCACAAATCCGGCTTTGAGCTGTGAAATATGAACCAATCCACTTTCTTTGATCCCTACGTCCACAAAACAACCAAAATTGGTAATGTTATTCACAATGCCCGGCAAAATCATACCCGTTCTTAAATCAGCAATCGATTTTACATTCGCATCAAATTCAAATACTTTGGCCGATTTTCGAGGGTCCAATCCTGGTTTTTCCAACTCTTTGATAATGTCCTTTAAGCCCAATATTCCTATTTCGGCCGTAACGTACTTTTCGGGGGTTATTAACGCCGTTTTTTGGGGATTTCCTATCAAATCATTTACAGTAAGTTTTAAATCTTTAGCCATTTTTTCTACAATTTCGTAGGCTTCGGGATGCACCGCCGAATTGTCTAACGGGTTTTTAGCATGGGCAATTCGAATAAAAGCCGCCCCTTGTTGGAAAGCCTTATCGCCCAATCGAGGTACTTTTTTCAATTGTTTTCGGTTTTCAAAAGCGCCGTTTTCGGTACGGTATTGAACAATATTTTCAGCCAGTTTCTCCCCTATTCCACTCACGTAACTCAACAAATGCTTGCTCGCCGTATTGATATTCACCCCCACCGAATTTACGCAACGAATCACGGTACTGTCTAACGCTTCTTTCAATTTGGTTTGATCCACATCGTGTT
>CALQBR020000193.1 GCA_943328865.2 Sphingobacterium thalpophilum | reverse complement strand
TGATAGTGATAAAAGCCTTACTTTTACCAAAAAGACAAGAGTGATCAATTATACCATTTACGAAAATAAAGACAGCAACCAGTGGGTAACCTTTGTGCACGGTGCTGGCGGAAGTTCGTCTATTTGGTTCCAGCAAATTCGCGATTTTCAGAAACAATACAATGTGTTGTTGTTGGATTTGAGAGGTCACGGAAACGCCAATGCGCCAATCAAAAAGGCTTTTAAAGAGACCTACACTTTTTCATCACTAGCCAATGATATTTTGGAAGTTTTGGAGCATTTAAAAATTGAAAGATCTCATTTTGTAGGGATTTCTTTGGGAACTATTTTGATTCGTCAATTGGCAGAGATGCATCCAGCCCGTGTACAAAGCATGATTTTAGGAGGCGCTATTTTGAAAATGAATTTTCGGTCCCAAATCTTAATGAAATTGGGGAACTTTTTTAAATATGTATTGCCTTATTTGGTTTTATACCGTTTTTTTGCTTTTGTGATTATGCCCAATAAAAACCACAAACAATCCCGATTGTTGTTTATTAATGAAGCCAAGAAATTATACCAAAAAGAATTTATCAGATGGTTTAAGCTTACTTCCGAGATTAATCCCGTCTTAAAATGGTTCCGTCAGGTGGAATTGAATATTCCTACTTTATATATTATGGGAGAAGAAGATTATATGTTTTTGCCTGCTGTGCGAAAAGTAGTTGCAATGCATTGCGAAACAGCTCAATTGTTTGTTATTCCCGCATGTGGACATGTTGTTAATGTAGAGCAACCGAGTACTTTTAATAGAGTAGTAATTGCTTTTGTAAATACAAATCAATAAAAAATGCCATTACGGAATCGTAATGGCATTTTTTTAACTAAGTCTTTATTTTATTTAATCAACTCGAAACTTCTTTTTACGAAAGCAGTTAACTCTTCTCCTTTTAAAAGGTTTTGGGATAATTTAGCCAAATCTAAGGCTTGTTTTACCAAGCTTTCTTGCACCTCTTTTTCGCTGGTGTTCAAAATGCTTGTAGCTAAATCAGAATTGGTATTTACCACCAAATTATACATTTCAGGCATATTACCCATTCCGAACATTCCGCCACCGCCTGATTGACTCATTTCTTTCATTCTTCGCATAAATTCTGGTTGCGTGATGATAAAAGGAGCAGCTTGGCTATCCATCGCTTCTAATTGTACGGAGTATTTTTGTTTCGGTACCAAAGCTTCTAAAACGGTTTTCAAATTGGTTTGTTCTTCTTCAGAAAGTTTAGAAATAGTTTCTTCTTCTTTCTTAATTAAATTGTCAATATGATCAGAATCGACTCTTACAAAAGTTAGGTTTTGGTTGTCGCTTTCTAATTTTTGGATCAAATGAGAAATAATAGGCGAATCCAATAACAATACTTCGTATCCTTTGTCTTTTGCAATTTCGATATAACTGTGTTGTGTTTCTTTATTTGAAGCATACAACACTACTAATTTGCCGTTTTTATCGGTTTGATTGGCAGCTAAGGTTTCTTTAATTTCTTCTAAAGTTAAATACTTGTCATTTACCGTTGGGTATAAAACAAAAGCACCCGCTTTTTCGTAGAATTTTGCTTCCGAAAGCATTCCGTATTCCAAAACGATTTTGATATCGTTCCATTTCTTCTCAAAATCCTCACGGTTTTCGGTGAATAATGATTTTAATTTATCAGATACTTTACGGGTAATGTAATTCGAAATTTTCTTCACCGCAGCATCTGCCTGTAATCCAGAGCGAGATACATTCAACGGAATGTCTGGAGAGTCAATTACTCCTTTTAACATCGTTAAAAATTCAGGAACAATTCCTTCTACATTATCGGTAACATACACTTGATTTTGGTACAATTGGATTTTGTCTTTCTGAATTTGCATATCAGAACCCAATTTAGGGAAATATAAAATTCCAGTCAAGTTAAATGGATAATCAACATTTAAATGAATATGAAATAAAGGCTCCTCAAATTGCATTGGGTACAATTCGTGATAGAAATTCTTATAATCTTCATCTGCTAATTCAGTTGGTTGTTTTGTCCAAGCAGGATTTGGGTTATTGATGATATTGTCTATTTCAATTTCTTCTGCTTTGGCATCCTCAGGCGCATCTTCCGCTTTTGGTAAAGTTTGTTTTTTAGTTCCGAATTTAATTGAAATAGGCATAAACTTGTTATACTTATTCAATAGTTCTTTGATTTTAAATTCTTCTAAAAACTCTAAAGAATCTTCTGCAATGTGAAGAATGATTTCAGTTCCACGAGTGGTTTTGTCTGCTGGTTCTAGAGAGAATTCTGGACTGCCATCACAAGTCCAATGCGCAGCTGGTTCGTCTTTGTATGATTTGGTGATGATTTCCACTTTTGAAGCCACCATAAATGCCGAATAAAATCCTAATCCAAAATGACCAATTATACCAGAATCTTTAGCGGTATCTTTGTATTTTTCTAAGAATTCTTCTGCACCAGAAAAAGCCAATTGGTTGATGTACTTTTCTACTTCTTCAGCTGTCATTCCAATACCTTGGTCAATAATATGAAGTTTCTTTCCTTCTTTATCAATTTTAACCTCAATCATAGGGTTGCCATATTCTACTTTGGCTTCACCGATACTTGTTAAATGTTTTAATTTTAAGGTAGCATCCGTTCCATTGGAAATTAATTCACGCAAAAAGATTTCGTGATCGCTGTATAAAAATTTCTTGATTAAGGGGAAGATGTTTTCTACCGAAACATTAATTTTTCCAGTTGTCATATTTTTTAATTTTTAAGTTTGAATTGTCAACTTTTAGTCAAATAAGATACCAATTAAGACCAAAGTGACAAATTGTCGCAAGTAGTAATTTTGGAAATAAATTATACTAATTTTATGATAAAAAAGGTTTTGTAGCTTTTATATTTGTGCTAATAATCAACAAAAAAAAATAATAAATGAGGAAAATGTTTTTTTTAAGTAGTCTGGCAATTTTGTTTTTTGCCTGCAAATCGAAGTCAATTACAGAGACAAAATTAGATAGCACTGCTCAAGTGGCCATCAAAGGAAACTGGGTCATTAGTTCGGTTCAATACCCTGGTTCGGAATACATCAAATTAAATTCTTTTCAGCTTGCGGACGCTAAATGTTTTGAAGGAAGTACTTGGAAATTTATCTCGAATAACAATAAAGGAGAAATGGCACTGACAAAATCAGACTGTATGGCTTTTAATTCTCCAATTAAGTGGTTTGTCAATAAAGACGGGCAAATGATACTTAAGATACTTAATGCAGGGGAGAAAGCCAAAAAAGTTAGAGATGGTTATGTGTTTAAGGTAGCCAACCAATCGGAAACCGCTTTTCAATTGATTGATAAAGTAGAGGTTGGCGGAAAATTGACCGATGTGGTGTACCAATTCCAAAAAAGTTAAATAAATTGATATCAATAGGTTCTCGTGACCAACTACAAGTTTGTAAAAGTCAAGGAGATTTACTGAAAACCTAAAAAAAATGCGCACCGAGCGCACCGAACCTTTAGAAACAATAAATAATAAATAATAAATTTTACAAAAGATGAAAAAGATTACGATAGTAGTATTGGCTTTAATGATGACGATGTCAACTGTATTTACAAGTTGCGAAGCGATAAAAAACACGAACCAAACCCAACGCGGAGCGGCAATAGGAGCTGCAGGCGGGGCTTTACTTGGGGGAATTCTTGGGAATAACCTTGGCAAGGGAGGCAAAGGAGCCTTGGGTGCGGTATTAGGAGGAGTTGTTGGTGGTGTTGCTGGTGGCGTTATTGGCAATAAAATGGACAAACAAGCCAGAGAAATTGATAACGCACTTCCAGGTGCTGAGGTTGTTCGTGTAGGCGAAGGCATTAAATTGGTATTGAATGAAAATGCAGTGCGTTTTGATACCAATAAATCTTCTCTAACGACTACAGCTAAAACCAATTTAGACAAATTAGTTTCTGTGTTTACCGAATATCCAGATACGGACATCATGATTTATGGTTACACAGATAGTACGGGTTCGCCAGAACATAATTTGAAATTATCTGGGGAAAGAGCAG
>CALQBR020000192.1 GCA_943328865.2 Sphingobacterium thalpophilum | reverse complement strand
GTTTGGGCAAAAAATCCAGACTTAATAAAATTGATTTCTGAAATATAGTTAGCATTTGAATTAACATCATTGGTTTCATTTTTATAAATAGCATTTTCTATGTTAAATCCAGCTACTACTTTCCAATTGCCTAAATTTTTTGTAATTTCATTTCTGAATTTAACTTCTGTTTCACGAGCATTATTTGTAAAAAACAAACCTTGTAGGTTCTCATTATCAGTGTATCTTTTAAAATTATTATTTAAAATATTAGTACTGATTGAATTTATCATAAATCCAGTGTTGTCTTTAAAACGTTTTCTCCAGCTTAAACCATTTGTTGTAGTCCATTGTTTTATAATCGGAACTTGGTCTAATGTTATTTGTTGTTGGATGTCGAAATTATCTGGTTTTTTTACAGAAAAATCATCTATTGAACCAACTCCAAGAAAGTTAATTTCATTATAATCATCTATTTTAGAGTTTACTTTGTATTGATAATCCCAAAAATCGGGTCTAATTGGCAAATCAATTAAAGAAAATAAAAATTGTAAGTAACTGCGGCGAACAGATATTAAGTAGGATGTTTTACTTACCTCATTTTTGTTTTTAAATAGAGGACCTTCTAACGTTAAAGCAGTTTCACTGGCGCCAACTCTTATATTTCCTTGAAACTTTTTATTGTTTCCATTTCGTTGTTTAAATTGCAATACACCCGATAGTGGATTATTATATTTGCTTTCAAAAGCCGAACTCGATAATGTGACGCCATCTATAAATGAAACATTTAATAATCCTACTGGCCCGCCAGCACTACCTTGAGTGCTAAAATGATTGATATTTGGAATTTCAATAGCATCTAAATAATAGACATTTTCATTGGGAGCACCACCACGAATGATAATGTCATTTCTAAAACCGCCAACTGACCCTGAAACACCAGGTAACGTTTGTACTACTTTGGCAATATCATTATTTCCGCCTGGAAATGTTGCAATTTCTACAGGTGATAAGCTTTGAATAGAAAGTGGTGATTCTTTTTTACGCCTGAATGGATTGTAATCAATTTTCAATTCATCTAATTTGGTAGATGCAACTTTGAGATTAAAAATGATATCATTATTTCCTGCTGATTTAATGATAATATTAAACTTTATTTCCGATTCAAAACCTTTTGCTGATACACCTATATTATAAGTTTTCGGTACTATTTTTTCAAATTTAAATATTCCATTCTCATCTGAAAACACTTCGATTGATCCCTCTTGAATTGAGATTTTTGCTCCTGAAATTGGTTTGTCATTTTCATCAAGCACTTTTCCAAATAAGTTGGTATGATGCTGAGCATTTGCAAAACTGCTCATAAATAGTAGCATAAACAATACTTTCTTCATAGTAATTTGAGTAATTTGAATTGGATTATTTTTACTTTCAAGTGATAAAGTTGAATGATTCATAAATTTTATCAAATAAATTAAAATCTGAGTTCATTTTTTAAAGTCATGTTTAAGGTTATTAGTTAACGTTTCCCACGCTTGGCGTTAGTTGCGAAGTTCGGAACCGATTATTTTCTGTTAAAGATAAAAGTTCTTATGAAACGTGAACTTACTAAAAATTCGCAAGTGCGAGAGACAGCAGTTAGCAGTATCCATTATTTTTTCCACTCTACAATTTTATAACTTTCTACCAAGCTATCTTTGGTTAGTTTTATTTGCAAATCTTTCTTGTAAGTAGGGTCAATATCACTTCCATATTCTGTTTCAATATTATATGACATTACGTTATATTCTTCGTCAGAATAATTTTTGGTAAACCTAAAAGTTCTATTAGTTCTTTATATTTAATTCCTTTTAACTTATGATTTTCGGTTAAATCATTCAGCATGCTTTTTCTCTTTGGATAACTTCCTAAATCACCTTTTTCAATCCAACCAACTTTATCAAACTTCGGTTTTTCGCATGATATAAATAAAATACAAGTTGATAAAAATATAAGTTTCAATTTCATTGTTACTATTTTATGCAATGTTGAGAAATGATTAATGCCAACTCCATATATGCGCTACTTTATAGCGCCTGTGCACCCTTTTTTGGTTGTATTGGTGCTATAAAGTAGCGCATTTTGAAAATAAAATAAACATGTTACAAATCATCAAAAGGACTTTTAATCTATTGTAAAATATTGCTGCCTTTTCAGTCTTAACTCAAGAGGTGATTTTGTGCAATCGCTATTAAAATTTGTTTTCTATTTCTGCTGCATGTAACATTAAATAATGAAGATCAGTGTTTTTTATAAAAGGCTTTAATCGCTCACTACCAGGGCCAAATAGCGCCAATTCACTATAATCAGCAGTATGATGCATGCTATTCCAGCCTACCGAAATGTGTTTTTTCTGGATTTCAGCCAACAATTGAAAGGGAAGGTGTTTCGGATTATACAAGCCATCTTCTAAGTTGATATCGGAATAAAAATTTAATATAGCTTGTGCCTCTGACGAATTCAACACGATACTGTTGGCGTGTTCAATTCTTTCGATGGTTTGGATGATAGTAGTTTCTTTTCCTATTCCGTTTAAAATCCAATCGTTAGAATGTTTGAAATTTTGGATATAATCAAATTGTTCATTAGCCTCTTTTCCAAAGATAATACCTGGATTGGAATTACCGTGGTCGGTTGTTATAACGACTAATGTGTTTTTGTCCTTTTCGGCAAAATCAATCGCTACTTTTAAGGCCTCGTCGAGCGCTATTTGGTCATAAATCAATCCTGCAATATCATTTCCATGAGCCGCCCAGTCTACTTTACCAGCTTCAACTTGTAAAACAAAACCTTCTGGATGGTCCTTCATTTTGTCGATGGCTCGCTTAGTCATCTCAGCTAATGTTGGAATAGATTTGGTGAGTTCCTTGTTGCTTTCTCGGTCTTTGGAATAAGGTAATGCATCGTTGTCGAACACACCAAGAATCGGTTTGCTGTTGTCTGCTTCAAGCATTTCAGCTCTATTTCTTACCACCCAAAAGCCTTGGGAGGCATAATCTTGGTACAAATCTTTTCTGTCTTTTCGATATTGGGATGAAAAGTACTGATTGCCACCACCCATCATGATGTCAAATTTAAGGCTAAGGTATTTTTCAGCAATTTCATCTTGGCTACCTCTAGTTGGGGATACTACACAAAAACCAGCAGGTGTGGCGTGAGTAATGGGTACAGTAGTTACACAACCGGCCATTTTCCCTGATTTTTTAAACTTTTGCCAAATGGGTAAATACTCTTCACCATTTACACCCACGTTCAGCGATCCGTTTCTAACCCGAAAACCACTTCCCCATGCGGAACTCGCTGCTGCCGAATCGGTCACGATGGAAGAGGCAGATGTCATATCCATTAATCCCCGTTTTACCCGATTGTCTTTGTACAACTCAATCCAATTGCTGCATTTACCTGTTTTTCTATGGAGATACAAGTCAGTCATATTAAGTGTACCCATGCTCATCCCGTCACTAATTATGACAATGATGTTCTTGGCTTTTTTGTTATTATCGATTAAATCAATATCTAAAGTATTGGCTGAACTCTGAAAAGGATTGATAATTGTTGCTCCAAAAGCTGCTAGTGAACCATTTCTGAAAAAATTCCTTCTATTCATGGGGTGATTTTTAGTTGTTTCAAATATATAGTAAGATCTATTTTTGGATGTTATAGAATCATTATTTATTGGTCTGCACAAAGTTTAATGGAATGCTCATTTTTATAAATCAAGCGCAATTTGATTACGGATAAGGTCTTCAAAAGTTTCTTGTTCCCGAATCAAATGGGCTTTGCCATCCATCCAAAGTACTTCGGCTGGTTTGTATCTTGAATTGTAATTGGAAGCCATTGAAAAACAATAGGCGCCAGCGTTTCTAAAGCAAAGAATATCACCTTCTTTAATTTCGGAAATCCTTCTGTTGGTGGCAAAAGTGTCGGTTTCGCAGATATAACCTACCACCGAATAGAATCGTTCTTTTCCTTCTGGGTTTGAAATATTCTCGATATAATGCTCTGAACCATAAAGCATAGGACGAATCAAATGATTAAAACCAGAATCAATTCCTGC
>CALQBR020000191.1 GCA_943328865.2 Sphingobacterium thalpophilum | reverse complement strand
ATACTACTGTCGAAAAGTGTTCCGTCTTCTAAAAACCCAGCATAGTGAATAAAGATTTCAGCTCCAATTGAAGGTTTTTTTCCATTTCCCTTTTGGGTAATTTTATATTGCAAACCTGTTTTAGAAGTTGTAGCTTCAGCTTTTAAAGCTTTGAAATAAGAGGCTTTAGATTCGATTACGGATTTGTACTTTTCGGCATACTTCTTTAGGTTCTCAGCATTAAGTGCCGCTTGTGTTTTTAGATGTTCTGATTCTGTTTTAAAGAAATTATTAAAAACACTTAATGCATTAAACTTTTTTGCAGCTTCCCCTTTTCTTATTATACTGATGGTTTTTATTTGGTCATCTTGTGCTATGGCGTTTACCGTTTCCATTCCGTTTTCAACCACATGACCAAAAATAGTATGTAAACCATTTAACCAAGGCGTTTCATTATGGGTAATAAAAAACTGACTACTATTAGTTCCTGGACCCGAATTCGCCATTGCTAAAAGCCCTTCTTTGTCAAATTTTAAATTGGTAATTTCATCTTTGAATTTGTAACCCGTATCTCCAGACCCATTTCCTAATGGATCGCCTCCTTGAATCATAAATTCAGGAATTACACGGTGAAATTTCAATCCGTCATAAAAAGGTTTTCCTTTAAAATCCTCATTTACAAAAGGGTTGTTTCCTTCTGCCAAAGTCACAAAATTAGCAACCGTTATAGGTGTTTTTTCGAATTCTAGCGCTACTAAAATGATTCCTTTGTTGGTTTCGATTTCAGCGTATAAACCGTCTGGCAGGTTATTGTGTGAGTCATTACAGGAAAATAGGGTTGCAATTACGATTGCCAATAGACTAATTCTTTTTTTCATCTTAAATTTGATTATTCTGTTGTTACTTTACTTTCAGGTTTAAAATCATTCAATTCTACGATACATACTAAAGGCTCATTGATTCCAATTTTTTTATCATCTCCATGATAACCATAGGCCATGTGTGAAGGGAAAAGGAATGTTACTTTTTCATTTTTACGCATCAATTTGATACCGTCTCTCAATCCCATCATTATTTTTTGCTCTTTGTCAACATAATATTTTTGAGATTTTAATTCCAATTCAGAGTAAATGGTGTTCCCCTCTAAATCTTTAATTTCATAATCAAAATAAGCAACATCTCCTTTTTTTGGTCGTAGGGTGTCGGTTTCATTTTTAGTTTCATAATGGTACCAATATCCTTTTGATGAAGCAATGTATTTTATAGAAGGGTTGCTTTTGATGATAGAATCGATGCGTTCTTCTTCTGATTTTACTAGTTTTTTATTTCGCTCAGCAGATTCTTTCATAAAAGTACCTGATGATTGAGAAATGGGCATTCTTGCTTTTTGCTGGCTACAGCTTACAATCAAAATAAGACCGATTAGGATGAGGAATATTGTTGTGATTTTTTTCATCATTTTATAGTTTTATAACTAAGTTTTCAAATTTTTGTATGGTTTCTTCCATTGATAATTCTGATTTCCCTCCAGCGGCATTGATATGTCCACCACCATTAAAATGATCTCTAGCAAATTGATTGACATCAAATTCGCCTTGGGATCGGAATGAAATCTTGATGATCTTTTCTTCTTGGTTTTCGATAAAAATCGCCGTAAAAACAATGCCTTTAATGGTTAAACCATAATTTACGATGCCTTCAGTATCTCCTTTTACATAATCAAAGGCGTCTAATTCCTCTTGAGTCAAGGTAATATAAGACGTTCGTTGGGCAGGCAGTACTTTTAGATTTTGTAAAGCTCTTCCCAATAATTGTAATCGGTTATAAGAATGATTGTCAAAGAGTAAATTGGGAACTTCAGAATTTTCGACTCCTAAATCAATTAAATCAGCTACCACACGATGGGTAGTTCCAGTTGTTTTTGGAAATTTAAAGGAACCAGAATCGGTTAGAATACCCGTATAAATACAAGTAGCAATAGTCTTGTCCATTAGATTTCTTTGGTCTAAAAAGCCAATAAAATTATAAATCATCTCACAGGTAGAACCAAATGCGGTGTCAGAATAGGTATAGGTTGCGTAATCATCTGGTTTTTGATGATGGTCAATCATAATGAAGGGAGTAGAAAGGGTCTTTAAGATATTTTCCATTTCGCCCACTCGGTGTAACGCATTAAAATCTAAGGTGAAAATAAGTTCTGATTCCTGAATAACTTTGGTGGTAGTTTCTTTGTCTTTTTCATAAACCAACACGTTTTCAGAACCTGGCAACCAGGCTAAAAATTCTGGAAATTCATTTGGTGCTATAACAGTTGGCTGATGGTTTAATTTTAATAAAAAATGGTATAAAGCTAATGTAGAACCCATAGCGTCACCATCAGGGCCTCTGTGTGGAATAATTGCAATTTTTTTTGGTGTGGCCAATAGTAAAGCGATCGCTTGAATATCTGATTTTCTCATAGGTTGCGAAGTTACATTTTTTTACTGAATCTTAAAATGAATTACTGATTTGAAAAGGATCATTTTAAATATCGGTTGGTTTTTTTCCTAGAAATTTTCGGTATAGTTTGTATTTTGGTCCATACACCATTTGGGTATTGTAAATTCCATTTATTCCAGAGCAAAAGTAGGCTGTAAAACAGGTAATTCCAATGTAAACCCCACTCTGTATTCCAAATAGCTCCATTCCCATAATCGTACAAGCAATAGGGGTGTGGGTTGCTCCCGCGAATACTGCTACAAATCCCAAACCTGCAAGTAAAGCCACAGGTAACGGAATAAATAGCGATAAAGCGCTTCCTAAAGTAGCACCGATAAAGAATAGTGGCGTAACCTCACCTCCTTTAAATCCAGCACCAACCGTAAAGGCAGTGAATAGGATTTTTAAAATAAAATCATAACTTTCACTGGGGCTGTCAAAAGCGTCTAAGATAGTAGGAATTCCTAAGCCGATGTATTTTGTAGTTCCAATAAAATACAACGAAACAGAGATGACCATTCCGCCAATAAAAGGGCGAAGCGGAGGGTAATGGATGTATTTTGCAAAAGTAGTACTCCAAAAACGAGTGGAACTTGAAAATAAAAGGGCTGCTAAACCAAATAGAACTCCGATGGCAATCACTAAAAGTAAATTAAAAGTACTTACCTCAGGAACAATCGGAATTGCATAGGGAGTATGATTAACTTTCCAAAGGTTCACTACGGTATCCGCAATAAAGGCGACAAAAAAAGCAGGCAAAATAGATTTTGGATTGATCTTTCCAAAATATAAAACTTCAATAGCAAAGATTGCTCCCGCTAATGGTGTACCAAAAACAGAGGCGAAACCTGCGCTGATTCCTAAAATTAAGAGTGTTTTTCTTTCAGTAGGTTTGAGTTTAAAAAGAGTAGTAAATTGATCGGCAATCGCACCGCCCATTTGAACAGCTGTGCCTTCCCGACCTGCAGAACCTCCAAAAAGATGGGTAATTAAGGTGCTTACAAAAATCAGCGGAGCCATTTTTAGCGGAATTATTTGCGTCGGATTATAATAATTTGCTATGATTTGGTTGTTTCCCTTGACGACCTCTTTTCCGTAATAATGATAAACCAATCCAATGAGTAATCCACCAATAGGCAATAATCCGATGATCCACAAATGGGATTCTCTGAAATGAGTAACCCAACTGAGTGAAACCAGGAAAAATGCAGAGGCTGAACCAGACAGTATTCCGATGCATAAACAAATTACAATCCATTTGATTGTAGTGGTAAATGAAGGTACAGCTTTTGAAATTCTAGCGAAATAACTCAAGATAAGTTGCTATTTTAGTATAAAAGTAAATAATTCATCAACCTTTTCTTTTTTAGCTTTTGCGAAAGCGCATGGATACTATTATTAAAAGCAAAACACGAATTTTACTAATTTACAGTTCGTGTATTTTAGTGAAATTCGTGTACTTTTTTTATTGTAAAGACGCTAAAAAAGCGCGTTTATTTTGAGGTTGCGATGACAAAATTCAGTTTCAATTTGACTCCCATTTGCATTAAATCAACCAAATCCTGCACTTTGTTGTCGGCAGGAACTCGAACAACAACAGTTTTGTCATCGCTAGCGGCAGT
>CALQBR020000190.1 GCA_943328865.2 Sphingobacterium thalpophilum | reverse complement strand
TACCATAAATCTTCGTAATCTAATGTTAAGGAATAGGTTGCGGTCTTAAGATCTCCTGAAACAGGATTACAGGTTGTCCCTGTAGAAAGTAAGGGAGCACCCGCGCATTCGTCATTTGTAGCCGGATTGATAACACAAGTAGTAAAACTAGTCAATGTAGGATTGGCAGTACTACTATTATAAACCCTGTAATAATAGGTTGTGCCAATAGTGAGTCCCGAAACAAAACCATATTCAGCAGTGGTAGTAGAAGCATCTAGCTTTTTTATAGCGGTTCCTGTAGGACATGCTGCAAAGATTTCAATCACTGGGTTAAAATTTCCGCTACCCGTTACGCTAAAAAATTGTGTCGTAGCAGCTGCCGTAAAGGAGTACCAAACATCTTCATAATCTACAGCAAGTGAATTGGAGGCATTCCCGACATCGCCATCGGTAGGGGAACAATTTGCACCGGGAGTCACTACAATAGCACTTGAGCAATTGTCATTTATTGCGGGATCAGTTACACAGGTAATAAAGTTAGTTTGACTCGGATTGGTGGTGCTTTTGTGATAAACCCTATAGAAGTAAGTAGTACCTATAGTAAGACCTGATACAAATCCATTTTCAGTGGTAGCCGCAGAGGTATCAAGTTGTTTTAACACAGATCCCGAAGGACAAGCGGTATAAACATCAATTACTGGATTAAAATCACCACTGCCAGTAACCGTAATAAATTGAGTAGTCGCAGTCGCTTTAAAACTATACCATAAATCTTCAATAGAAGCAGTTATGGAAGCAGTTGCTGTTTTTAAATCTCCTGCAACAGCATTACAAGATGGTCCTGTGCTGAGTAATGGAGCTCCAAGACATTCATCGTTTGTCGCTGGATTGGTAACACAAGTCGTAAATGTAGTTGCGGTAGGGTTCGTGGTACTTTTATGATAGACTCTGTAATAATAGGTAGTTCCAATAGTTAATCCAGACACAAAACCATTTTCAACTGTGGAAGTAAAATTATCAATTTGTTTTAACAACGTTCCTGCAGGACAGGTCGTGAAAATTTCAATTACTGGATTAAAATTACCACTACCTGTTACATTAAAAAATTGTGAAGTCGCGCTCGCGGTGAAAGAATACCAAACATCTTCCAAATCAGCCCCAATAGAAGGAGTCGCAATGCCTAAATCCCCTGAGGTCGGATTACAAGTGGCACCAGGTGTTAAGGATATAGCTCCAATACATTCATCATTCACTACTCCATTAGTTACGCAAGTCGTAAAATTGGTCTGATCTGGATTTGCGGTGGTGCTATTGTGGTAGACTCTATAATAATAGGTAGCACCAATAGTCAATCCTGATATAAAACCAGATTCTACCGCAGAAGTAGCGGCATTTAAGGTCTTCAAAATTGGATTCGCACCAGGACATGCTGCGTAAACCTCAATAACGGGGTTGAAATTACCGAATGCACTAACCGTAAGATAGTGAGTGGTGGTGGTAGCCTGAAAAGAATACCAAACATCCTCTAAATTAGGTGCAGTTGCGATGGAAGCAGTAGCATACCCAACATCCCCAGCAATTGGATTACAAGTCGCTCCAGGAGTAACAACCATACTATTACCACAGTTATCATTAATTACTGGATTAGAAACACAAGTCGTAAAGGTCGTTTGTGTGGGATTGACCGTACCATTATGATATACCCTATAATAATAAGTTGTTCCAATGGTTAATCCTGAAATTGAACTGTTTTCAGTAACTGTATTAGACGTGTTCAGTGTCTTAAGTGGAGTTGTTGCGCCCGGACATCCCGTAAAAACCTCAATAATGGGATCTAAATTACCACTACCAGTAACCGTAATGAATTGCGTGGTTGAAATCGCTTGAAAAGAGTACCAAACATCCTCTAAACCAGCACCAATAGAAGCGGAAGCACTGCTTAAATTTCCTGAAGTTGGAGTACATGTTGCACCTGCAACAAGAAGTTGACTATTAGCACATTCATCATTGGCTACTGGACTATTGACACAGGTGGTAAATGTCATATTGGTTGGATTGGCACTAGCATTATCATATACTCGATAAAAGTAAGTAGTACCAACAGTTAGTCCTGAAACAGACGCCGACCCTGATGCGCTAATTGGATAACTCGCATTATCACAAAAGGCAGGAGTAAATTTGGTTGTACAATTCAAATACAATTCAACAACTGGATTGTAACCCGTTGGTGCATTAACATTTATAAAATGAGTGGTTTTGGTCGCGGTAAATTTAAACCAAACATCGTCATTAGCCGTTCCTGTACAACCAGTTGCAGATTCTGTTGCAAAAGTTCCATCTCCATTTTGACAAGTACCATCTACAGGAACGTTTAAAGCGTTACTACAATCATCATTCGCGGGTGGCATCGTAACACAAGTAGTAAAAGTACCTGTGGTCGAGCCCCAATATTCATGGATGCGATAAAAATATTTCTGTCCGATGGTCAAAGCTGTCAAAGAAACAGTCTCTTCTTTTCCGGCAGCACCAGCATCTTTACAAACTAAAGAAGGGGTTAAACTTGCGCAACTAGAACCAGAAAACACCTGAAGGATTGCGTCGAATGAACTTGAAGGCTTAACTGAAACGGTATGTTTGGTGCTTGTTGCAGTGAAATAATACCATACATCTTTTGCAGTACCTGTACATGCTGTGGGTGTTGATACTGTTGCGCCAGACAATGTTCCATCAGTGGCCACACAACTGTATCCTGGGGTAATTTGTATGGCTGCGCTACAATTATCATTTGATGGTTGTGCAAATACCAATGAAGAGGCTAAAAGGAAGTATAAAAATAAAAAAGAACTATATTTTTTGGGTAGGTCAACTATTTCATTCATGATAGGGAAGCTTTTGGGAAACTACAATCGAATTGGTTTTGATGATAATTCTTCTTTGTATTTATAAAGACGAAAACCATTATCGTGGAGTATTTTTTTTAATTTATAAAGGAAATTATCCGCATTTTTGTCTAAACAAACCACTGCAATTTGTTCACTTTCTTTTGAAATAGAAATATTTTCAAACACAACCACCTCTTCCAATTGTTTTTTAAACAACTTGAATTGAGCATCAAATGATTTAAAATCTTCGACTTCAAATAAATATTTATGATAGGCTTTTGATTTGGCGATTGCCTCTAAATCTGCATTTTCAATTCCAAAGACAGTTGGTGTGGGAATTGAAGTTGATTCTGTCTGTCCAAAGCAAGTAAAAGAAAAAAACAAACTTGATAAAATAAAAAAACGACAATGCAGATTATAATAAAAATAAGGTAAATTCATTTCAATAGTAGGTATATGAATATCAAATATATAAATAAATAGTTATTAGCATATTAATCTTTTATTTTTTTTAGCAATTAGTTCTTGAAAAAACAAAGTAATTTGATCAAAGTAAATTCAGAAGCGTCAAACAGATTTACTTTGATTAGAATTATTTACCTTTGGCAAACAAAAAATCAGCAGTAAAAATTTGACTATCAAAAAAACAAAAAATGATCACAATCAACATAAAAACAACTCAAAATCCAGCAATTCTAAAATTTGAATTCCCAGATTTTATCACCCAAAACGAGAGCTTCGAATTTAAAAACATTGACGAAGCCAAATCCGCTCCCCTAGCCCAGCAATTATTCTATTTGCCTTTTGTAAAAACGGTTTATATCTCCGGAAATTTTATCGCCATAGAAAAATATTCTATTGTAGAATGGAACGACGTGCAAGATGCCGTGGCGGAGCAAATCGAAACATTTGTAAACAATGATGGAGTCATCATTACAGTCGATGAAAACAAATCAAAAAAACAACCCATCACTGTTTATGGGGAAACCACACCAAATCCAGCGGCTCTAAAATTTGTAGTCAGTAGAAGATTAACTAAGAATGCCATTGAATTCAAAAGCATCGACGACACTGCCGCTTCTCCTTTGGCCAAGGAATTATTCCATTTCCCTTATGTAAAAGAAGTTTTTATCGATGAGAATTATATTTCGGTAACAAAATACGAAGTTCACGATTGGAGTGAAATCACTCTTGAATTGCGTTCATTTATCAAACAGTTTAT
>CALQBR020000189.1 GCA_943328865.2 Sphingobacterium thalpophilum | reverse complement strand
TTTTTTGTGGGCGATGAGGGGTTCGAACCCCCGACCCCCTCGGTGTAAACGAGGTGCTCTGAACCAGCTGAGCTAATCGCCCTAATGCGTGTGCAAATATAATACACTTTTTTCTATATGCAAGTAAAAATATGAATAAAATTATAAAATTTCTGCTACAACAAAGGTACTGCCTCCAATATAGATAAAATCTCGTTTTGTGGCACTTTCTAGAGCTGCTGCATAAGCTGCTGAAACAGAATTAAATGCTTCCCCGATTAAGTTGTAATAGTGCCCTTTTTCTGCCAAAATACTTGTTTCTAATCCGCGAGGAATAGCTGGTTTGCAAAAATAGTAAATGGCATTTTTCGGAAATAAGGGTAATATTTCATCTAAATCTTTATCGTTTAGAACGCCCAAAACGATATGTAATCGATCAAAAGTGGTGTTTTTAACTTGATGCAGTGTAATTTCTAAGCCATGTTTATTGTGGGCAGTGTCGCAAATCACTTTTGGAAAATCATTCAATTGCTGCCATCTGCCTTGTAAGCCAGTGTTTTTACTAACGTTTAAAAAACCATTTTGGAGCGCAGCTTCCGGTATTTTAAATTCATTTTGATTTTGCAATACGGTAAGGGTTTGTATTACTGTTCGCTTGTTGTGTAGTTGGTAATCACCTAATAAGTCAGAGGGGTAAGTTTCTTCAATTAAGTCAGCGGCATAATAAATTGCCGAATCAGTTGAATTCGCTTTATTCTGAAATACGGGTTTGGTTTCTGAGTTGTATTCCCCAATAACTACTGGAATTGAGTTTTTGATAATGCCCGCTTTTTCAGTAGCGATTGATTCTAAAGTATTTCCCAAGAATTGCGTATGGTCCAAGCCAATGTTGGTTATCACAGAAACTAAAGGAGTGATAATATTTGTTGCGTCTAATCTGCCACCCATTCCAACTTCGATAATGGCAATAGCTACATTTTCTTTAGCAAAATAGTCTAAAGCCAAGCCAACGGTCATCTCGAAAAAACTCAAATTATTTGTTTTGAAAAAATCGATGTGCTCATCTATAAATTCAGTTACAAATGTTTTTGAAATTTCAACTCCGTTGATTTTAATACGTTCTCTGAAATCTTTTAAATGAGGCGAGGTGTATAATCCAACTTTATAACCTGCTTCTTGTAAAACTGACGCCAATAGATGGGAAGTAGATCCTTTTCCATTGGTTCCCCCAACATGAATGCATTTTATTTTTTTTTCGGGGTTACCGAGATAATTGGAAAGTAAAAGGGTATTGGTTAAGTCCTTTTTATAGGCAGAAGCTCCTTGATGTTGGTACATCGGAAGTTGGTTAAACATCCACTCAACCGTTTCCTGATAATTCATTTTTTGTTTCAAAAAAATTTAAATTATTGGGTCAGTTTAAAATTATAAATAATTTTTCCAACTTGTTTTTCAGGCGCACCATTGTCGGATTGCCATTTTGTATTCATAGCTGCTGTTTTGGCTTGTTCAAGTAAACATTTAGCTGCATTTGTGGTTCCCCTAATGCCCGTATTGGCTGAAATCACTCGTCCGGTTTTATCTACTAAAATCTGAACTACAACCGTTCCTTCTTCGTTGCAAATATAATTGGGTTGTGGCTTGTTAAGGGCTTTTCTGTTTCCTAATTGGTAATTGCCGCTGCCCGTCCCATTACCGCCGCCATTGCCGTTTCCGTAACCGCTTCCAGTACCTATGCCTTCTCCGGAGCCATTTCCGCCACCACTTCCTGTGCCAGAGCCATTTCCGCCACCGCCATTATATCCAGTTGCATTTGTATCACCATTACCTTTTCCTTTGTTGCCGCCTGTTTTATCATTACCATCGCCCTCATTGTTGGAGCCATTTAATAAATTAGACAAAGCGTCTGAGGTTGATTTTGATGGTTTTGGAGTTGGTTTTACAACGGGTTTGATTACTTCGGTTTTTACTACTTCTGGTTTAACAGGTTTTTCTGTTGGTTTTATAACTTCCACAATAGCTGGAGCATCGTCATTTTCAGAAACGATGATTTCTTTTTCGGCAGTTGGAGTTACAACTTCTGGTTTTTGGGTTGTCGTTACAATTTCCTTCGATTGAAAATTGTCTCCAGATCCAAAATCACTATTGCCAAAATTTACAGCAATTTCACCACCCCCACCGCCACCTTGAAGTTGGGTTAGGTCGGTTTTATTACTGAATTTAAGATAAAAAAATAACAGAAATAGTAAGGTAAAACCAGTTACGGTAATGAGGAAGGATTTTTTCTCTTGTTCTGTTTCGAATACTCTCATAACAAATTCAGGTAAAATGATGAAGGATATGTTTTTGTATAACGAATATCATCTTGATAAATTGTATTTAATGCGTACCAGGAAGCCCAGCACGCATCAGAAATACTTATACCAATTGTTTCAATGCAATCTCGAAAGCGGTTGCGCTGATATTTGTTTTTGAATTGTTCAAAGTGTGTGCTTTAACAATCGCATTTTTAATGATTTCAGAAGTGTCTTGGAAGATTGCCTCGTCAGTCATTTGTACTTTTTTCTCCATAAAATAAGCAAATACACGAGCCATTCCACAGTTCGAAATGAAATCAGGAATTAAGCTTACTTTTTGATCTACTTGTTCCATAATAGACCCAAAGAAGATTTCTTTGTCTGCAAAAGGAACATTCGCACCGCATGAAATTACTTCTAATCCAGAAGCAATCATGCTGTCCACTTGGCTTTGTGCAACCAATCTTGAAGCAGCACAAGGCGTGAAAATTTCAGCACCAATAGACCAGATCTTCGCATTGATTTCTTCAAAAGGAATCATGTTGTCAGCTACTAATTTGTTGCCGTCTTTGTTTAAAAATAAAGTTCTGATCTCTTCAAAAGTAAACCCTTCTTCTTTAATCAAACCACCATCTCTATCGATAATCCCAACGACTTTAGCTCCCATATCGGCCAAGTAAAAAGCGGCTGCAGAACCTACGTTTCCAAATCCTTGAACAATTGCTTTTTTCCCTTTTACAGAACCGCCATAGATGTCATAGAAATGACGCACTGCCTGAGCAACGCCATAACCTGTAATCATATCAGCAATAGTATATTTTTTGTTTACATCTGGAGAAAAAGCTGGGTTTTCGATCACTTTTACTACTCCTTGACGCAATTGTCCGATTCGGTTAATTTTATCTGCTTCAGTTGGTTTGAAGTGGCCATTAAAAACACCTTCTTGCGGATGCCAAACTCCACATTCTTCAGTCATAGGAATTACTTCGTGGATTTCATCTACATTCAAATCACCACCTGTTCCGTAATAGCTTTTCAATAAAGGCGAAACGGCTTTGTACCAACGTTGTAAAACCCCTTTTTTTCTTGGATCGTTAGGATCAAAGTTGATTCCCGACTTTGCACCACCAATAGCTGGTCCAGATACAGAGAATTTTACTTCCATTGTTTTAGCCAAAGACAAAACTTCATTCATATCTAATCCTTTTCTCATTCTGGTTCCACCACCTGCAGCACCTCCGCGAAGAGAGTTGATTACTGTCCATCCTTCAGCTTCTGTTTCAGCATCTTTCCAGTTGAAAACAATTTCCGGTTCCTTATTTTCGAATTTTTTTAGTAAATCTTTCATTTGTGTAGTTTGGTTTTTTTTCTTGTGCAAATATAGTGGGTAAGGTTCAAAGTTGCAACGTTTAATGGATTCAAAGTTGTTTTGGAGCTAAAAATATATTTCCTGCGCTGTGGTTCTTTTTTGCGCCCGTAACACTGCTTAGTACATTGGTTTCATTTCGCAATTTTAGTACCCCGAGCAATCCAAATATTAAGGCCTCTTTGAATTCTAATATTTTTTTATCTGGAATTTCAATTTTAATTTCTGTTAAATAGTATTGTAGCCGCTCTATTAGGAAGGTGTTGTAAGCGCCGCCACCTGTGATGAATAATGAGCCTCTTTTTTTTGGTAAAGTTGCTGCAATTTGAAAAGCAATATGTTCTGTAAAGGTTCTTAATTTATTCTCAAAGCTAATGTTTGTATTTTCTATTATGGGTAAAACAACCTCTTTTACAAATTCAAAACCCAATGATTTTGGGTATTT
>CALQBR020000188.1 GCA_943328865.2 Sphingobacterium thalpophilum | reverse complement strand
GCTATTACTGCTGTATTACCTGCTGCTCCTGCTGCTATCAAAATGACAGATGCTTTATTGCCAGTACCAGTTTCTGGAATACCTACTGCTGTAACTAGTTTTGCAAAATATATGGGTACAACTACTGAGTTAACTTTAACGGCTACTCCTGTTGCTGCTGCCTCTTCTTATGTATGGGAATTGCCTACAGGTGTTAACTTGTTGAATAAAGGTGCTGTTACTTCTACTACTACGCTTTTATATAATGCGTATCCTTTTAGAGTTGCTGTTTCTAGACCAACTAGCGTAGGAAATGAATATTATCAAGTTGTTACAACAACTTATGCTAATGGAATTACTATCGCTGAAGCTTCAAGATTTGTAGTTGGTGGTAAACTTGCTAATAATGTTCTTGTTGCTCCTGTAGGAGGATTTATGGCAACATCAGGTACTGATGCTACTCCTGCAGCTTCTCAAACTGGTTCTGCTGGTGTTTTTAAAGCTAACGCTGTAGGTGTACCTTTTACAGTTGTAAATGGTGTTACAGTTAACCCTGCTTTCCCAATCGTAGCTTCAACTTCAAACGCAATTACTGTTAATTTTGCTGATGTAACTTCTGCAAATACTTTTAACTATAATACAGCTGCTGCTACTCCAGTATCAACTAATGTATTAAGAATTGGTGTAAAATCTAGAAATGGTGTTGGTGTTTCAGTAACTGCTAATGCTACTGCTGTAAACCCTGCAACTACTTCAACTGCTAAATTGTTGACATTAACTGCTGTTAGACCTGCTGCTGTAGCTACTGTATCTGGTCAAATTGTAGGTCTATGTGGTAATGGTTCTTACAACTATACTATGGTAGCTTCTCCTCTTGCTAGCTCTTATGAAATTACTGCTCCTGAAGGTTCAGTAGTTACTTCTGCTAATAATTCATCAAATGCTACCAATGTTTTAACTACTTCTGATTTGACTTTCACTGTAGTGTATCCTTCTGTATTTACTATTAATACTTCAACGGCTACTGCAGCTAAATCTCTTGTGATTAAATCAATCAACGGAATTAATAGTAGTGCTACAAATAAAACAGTTACTTTAGCTACGGCTATGGCTGCTGTAGGTATTCATACTGGTGGAACTACATTTACAAGATGTGCTAACCAAACTTTTACTGTTCCTGCTGTTGTTGGAGCTACTGAATATGTTTGGACAGTTGCTGATGGTGCTGTAATTGTTTCTGGTCAAGGAACAAGAACTGTTGAAGTAGATTTCTCTGCAGTTGCTGCATCAAAAACTTCAAACAAATTAACAGTTGTTGCTAAAAATGCTTGTTTAGTTTCTACTACAGCTAAAGCAATTACTTTAACTAGCGCAGCTTGTCCTGTTGCTCCAAGATTCGCAGCTCCAGTTGCAGTAAGCGCTACTGAGGTTTATCCAAACCCTGCTTCATTTGAATTTAATATTGATGTAACTGGTGCTAACGGTGATTCTGTTACTGTTTCAGTTTATTCTTATGATGGTTCTGTAGCGGTTAATCCTTTCACTGTTCAATTAGTAGAAGGTTCAAACACAATTAACCAAAATATTGCTTCACTAAGAAGTGGTATCTACTTTGTAAGAGTTGTTAACAACGCTAACAATGAAGTAATTGTTAAAAAATTAATCAAAGGATAATTTCTTAGATCTATATTTTAAAAGCCACCTTCGGGTGGTTTTTTTTATTTCCTATAGGCAAGCAATTCGTCCTTTCTTTTTTCATATCTCTTGATTTGATTATTACTTAACCATTAATAAGTTGCAAATGATAAATAAAATTATATTTTTACTGCTTAATTATCTTTAATAAATTAAATTTAAAGACTGCATTTTAGATATAATTATTCTAAAAATTTATGAGCAAAAAAATACTTGTTTTAGGTCTAGGTCAAAATAATTTTTTATCCTATTTGTATGCTTCTTTAAAGCGATCTAATGATGATTTCTTTATTTCTGCCCCCTTTTTTGCTGACTTGAATTACACTAATAAAGATGAGTCATGGATGTATAATAATGAAGTGATTAAGAACGAAAAATCATTTTCATTAATTATCAAATCAATTCTTTCAAACTTAGTTTCCTTACATTTTTACCAAACCTTTTTTTTTATATTTTTTGTAGAAAAAAAACTATATAAATCACTTCATTTTATTCGCCAACATATTCTCGCTAAAGCCTACTTTCTAAATAATAATAATTTTAGAAGCTATGATACTTTTCATTTTCATTTCATGCAATATAGCTATCTAAGAGAATTGTTTTTAGTGCCTAAGAATAAAAAAATTGTTTGTTCATTTTGGGGTTCTGATTTGTTGCGAACAGATGATATTTTAAATTTTTACTTTGTTAAAAAAGCACTTAATAAAGCTTCTATTATTACTTGCCAATCAGCTGAACTAAGAGAGATTATTTTATCAAAATTCGGCAGGAATTTATTCGAAAAAATTGAAATCAATATGTTTCCAGTTGATTCCAAAACCTATAATCAAATGGATTTGATGGCTGATAATCAAGAAATAATAAGTGAATTCAAAAATAAGTTTGGTTATTCAACGGATAAATTCAATATGTTAATTGGTCATAATGCGAGTCCCTTTAACAATCATTTAGCCATTATTAAGGCAATTCAACATTCTATTTACACTGAAAGGGTTCATCTAATTATTAACTTGAATTATGGATTAAGTCACAGAGAAAAAGCTTCTTATAAAAAGAAATTAATTAAAGCTTTGTCTAAGTCTCCTTTTGCTTATACAATTATTGAAGATTATTTTTCAAAAGAGGAACTGGCGCTTTCTAGGTTAGCCACGGATGTATTTATCCACCTTCCTATTTCAGATGCTTTAAGTGGAACTTTGCTTGAGATGCTTTATGCTTCTTGTTCCGTAATAACAGGATCTTGGTTGCCCTATAAAACATTTACCAATGCTAATTTAAGGTACCATGAGGTAAATGACTTTACCACGATTGCTGATAAAATGGATTATATATTAAATAATTTCGAAGCAGAAAAAGAAAGCATAAAAGAGAATAATTCCAATATTAAAAATCATTTTCTTACTGATGCGATCATCAAAAAATGGAACACTATTTTAAATTAAAAAATGAATTTAAAACGGAAAGTACATTCTAGTCTGATTTGGACCTTTAGCGATCAAGTTGTTACCCAATTTGTGTTTGTCTTCTTTGGGATTTTTTTAGCACGAATTTTATCTCCATCTGCTTTTGGTGTGGTCAGCATGGTTGTTATATTCACCAACTTCGCAAGTTTATTTATTGATATGGGTTTTGGTGCCGCCTTAATTCAAAAGAAAGACGCGGATCGCGAACACTATTCATCGGTATTTTGGTTAAATCTCGCCATTGGCGTTTTTTTATATCTTGTTTTCTTTTTTTTAGCCCCTTTTATAAGTGTATTTTATCATGAACCACAAATTACAGCTCTTGTAAGAGTAATATGCCTATCATTTATAATCAATTCATTATCCTCTATTCATTCTAATCTTCTGATTAGAGATTTAAAGTTCAAACAAAAAGTAATCATCAATTGGATTTCAATTATTGTTGGTTATTCGGTTGCTTTTTATTTGGCTTATACTAATTATGGTGTTTGGGCTATTGTATGGATGACACTCTTGTCATCATTAGTTAATTCTGTCTTGTATTGGTTTTCAGCAAGCTGGTATCCTACTTTCTGTTTTAATATCTCCAAAATAAAAGAGCTTTCTAATTTTGGACTCAATGTATTAGGGGATACCACTATCAATTATTGGTCTAGAAATTTCGATAATTTTTTAATCGCAAGAGTCTTAGGCAGTACGGATTTAGGTTTGTATACCCGAGCTTATTCATTGATGTTATTGCCTTTGAGAAATATATCATCAGTAATTACTAAAGTAATGTTTCCTGCTTTTTCAAAGAAACAAGATGATATTCAAACTATTAAATTGTATTATCTTAAGATAATTAAATATATTTCATTACTTACTTTTCCTGCAATGGTGGGACTTTCCTTAGTTTCAAAAGAATTTGTACTCCTTTTTTTTGGGACTAACTGGTCAGGGATGATTACGGTACTGACTATTTTAAGTTT
>CALQBR020000187.1 GCA_943328865.2 Sphingobacterium thalpophilum | reverse complement strand
GTTTTATTGAAATATTTGAGTGCCAAGACTTTTTGTCCTAATTTTTCATGGCACTTTCCAATACGCAATAACGCATAAGAGGTGGCATCATCTAGTTCAATAGTGCGATTGTAGCTTTCAATGGCTTCTTCATATTTTTTGAGTCTTTCATAGGCCTTTGCTTTTTCCATAAAAGCTCCTAAGAATTCTTCGTCAATTAAGGTTGCATAGTCAAAAGCGCGTATGGCCTGATCATAATTTTTTAATCCATAATACAACCTTCCCATTTGATGCCATGCTATTTCGCTATAAGGATTTTGGTCAATATACGTATTAAGGTATTCTATGGCTTCCATGTTTTGGTCTAAAAACTCAAAACAATACACCACATTGTATAAAGCCGCTTGGTCTTCAGTGTCTTCTTCAAGGCATTTAATGAAATTCTCTTTTGCTAATTCCAAGTTATCCATAAACAGATATTCCATTCCGATTAAGTTATACACGTCGGCATAATCATCCGTATATTTCAAGGCGGTTTTTAGCAATTCTACCGCTTTTTCATGGTTGTCTCTTTTGGAATAAATATTGGCTTTTTGAATGTAAATTTCTTCGTTAGTAGGTTCAATAGCATATAACTCGTTCAATAGCTTCTCAGCTACGTCAAGTTTATCATCATAAATCAGCATTTCGACCTGAACAAGTCTAAGGCCAGTTGATTTTGGATGCTGTTCAAGGGCTAACTTCAGTGCTTTTTTAGCCAAAGCGGGTTTCCCCATATCCAAATAATGAAGAATGATTTCTTCAAATTCTTCGGAATCAAAGAAGAGTACTTTATTGGTTTTCAACATCGACTCAAACTTCGATAAGGATAAGTGATAATTTTCTTCTTCGTCGTTCAATTGCATAATCGTAGGTTTAATATTATCCTTAATAAAATTAAGGATTTAATTCTTGTTTTGGGAGGAAAGGAGAATTGTTGTGAACAATTTAATTAACAATAAACAATTGGTACTCAACTTTAATAACGTCATTTTGAGCGTATTTAGTATGTTTAAACCTAACAAATAGTAATTTTCGCCGTGGTCCTTCTCTAAAGCACACTTATTTTTACAGTAGTTTGATTATTTTATTTGAATGGGTTGATGTACAACTAATTTTTATAAACACTATTTATCGTTCAAGATTTCATCCATTGCTTCTAGAATTATAGCACAACCTTCTTCGATTTCTTCATTAGAAATAGTTAGGGGTGGTGTAATTCTGATAGCGCAACCTTCAAATAACAACCAGAATAGAATTAGTCCTTTTTCTTGGCATTTAAAAATCACTTTGTTAGTGATCTCTGCATGGGTTGTCATTGCCGCTAGCATTAATCCTTCGCCTCTAACTTCCTGTATCAAAGGATGTACCAAAAGTTTTCTGAAGCGTTTTTCTTTTTCTAAAGCTTCCGACATTAGGGATGTCTCGGTTAATTCTTGTAGGGTTGCAAGGCAGGCTGCCGCAATGACAGGATGACCACCGAAGGTAGTAATATGCCCTAATTTTGGATTGTCGCTCAATAGTTCCATGTGTGCTCTTGAAGCAGTAAAGGCTCCAACAGGCATTCCGCCACCCATTCCTTTTCCCATGACCACAATATCAGGAACGACTTCATAGTTTTGAAACCCAAATAATTTACCTGTTCTGCCAAAACCGGGTTGGATTTCATCTAAAATCATTAATGCACCCATTTCAGTACAACGCTGTCTGACTTTTTTTAGAAAATCATTTTGAGGTTGAATAAATCCCGCTCCTCCTTGAATAGTTTCTAAAATGATTCCAGCAGTCTTGGTTGTTATTTTTTGTAAATCAGCTTCGTTATTAAAGGTAATGAAATCCACATCGGGAACTAATGGGCGAAAAATTTGTTTGCGTTCTTCAAATCCCATGACGCTCATAGATCCCATAGTATTGCCATGGTAGGCATTATGACAGGAAATAAGTTGACTTCTGCCAGTTACCCTTCGCGCTAATTTTAGTGCGCCTTCGGTAGCTTCAGTTCCAGAATTGACCAAATAGGTTTGCTCTAATGGAGCTGGCAAGTGAGTGGCTAATAATTTGCAATATTCCACCGCTGGATTTTGAGAATATTCGCCGTATACCATTACATGCGAGTATTTGTCTAATTGATTTTTAATGGCATTATTTACTCTTGGATTTTGATGTCCAAGGGTACAGGCTGAAACCCCTGCAACAAAATCCAAGTATTTTTTGTTACTTGTATCATAGATATACGAACCAATTGCATGAGATACCTCCATTCCTAATGGATAGGGAGAGGTTTGGGCTTGGTATTTAAGAAAATCATTATTCATTGCGCTTTTCTAAGATAGTTAGAGATGTTGTTTTATATCAAAATTATTCTATCATACTTGACAAGCAGATTTTTCATTAAGAAAAGTGATATCAATGTATTTTTTGTCAAATTTAATAAAAAGGCCACAAGCAATCTCTTTATCAATATATATTATTAATTTCAAAAAACGGATTGATTCTAGTATTGTTTTAAGGTTAGCTTTAAGATGAAATAACCTAAAATAGCCGCAATAAATGATGCAACTAGAATTGCAATTTTTGAATTGTTGATTACTGCTGAGTCATTAAAGGCAAGCAATGTGATGAATATAGACATGGTAAAACCAATACCGCCTAATAGTCCAACTCCTATCATGTTTTTCCATTTCAATCTTTTGGGTAAAACACAGATTCCCAAACTAACCGCAACAAATGAAAACAATACAATTCCTAATGGTTTTCCGATTACCAACCCGATAATAATCCCTAGACTGCTACTGTCAGTTAAACTAGTATGCCAATTTTCACTAATTGAAATACAGGTGTTTGCCATGGCAAATAAAGGCAAAATGAGAAAAGCGACAGGTTGATGTAGGTAATGTTGTAATTGATAGGAAATGTTCGTTTTCGATCCATCGCCAAAGGGTATTACAAATGCTAACAAAACCCCTGTAATGGTAGCATGAATTCCTGAATGCAACATGAAATACCACATGAACACGCCTCCGATTAGATACGGAATCAGGTTGTTTACTTTCATTCTATTCAAAACAAATAATAAGCCCAAAATAACAAGAGCGATGGCAAGATTAAGAAAGGCAATCGAGGAGGTATAAAAAAGGGCAATCACAATTATAGCGCCTAAATCATCTATTACTGCTAATGCCGTAAGGAATATTTTCAATGCAATGGGTACGCGATTCCCTAAAAGTGATAAAATTCCAATAGCAAAAGCAATGTCAGTTGCCATCGGAATACCTGCTCCTGATTGGGTAGGAGTACCAAAATTTAATAGTAGAAACAATCCTGCGGGTACTAACATTCCCCCCAAGGCTCCAAATAGGGGTAATGCTGCTTTTTTTATACTCGAAAGTTCCCCTAGGTATATTTCACGTTCTAATTCCAAGCCGATGAGTAGAAAAAAAATAGTCATCAACCCATCATTAATCCAGTGCACGATACTATGACTTGCAAATGTATAATGCCAAATATTAAGGTATTCTGTTTGCCAAACGGAATTTGCGAATACAAGAGAAAGTAGGGTGGCAAAAATTAAAACCATTCCACCAGCTTTTTCACTTTCAAAGAATTCAATAAATAGTTTACTTTGTTTCATAAGTAAATCCGAATAAGGTACTTAACAATATAAAAAACGCTTTGATTTCTCAAAGCGTTTGATTATTATTTCAAGATGGTTTGTTTTCTGTCTGGTCCTACAGAAACTATCTTTATAGGAACTTCAACTTCCGATTCTATAAAATCAATGTAGGCTTTAAGCTCGCTTGGGAGTTCTTCATAAGTCGTCATTCCGGTTAAATCGGCTTTCCAACCTTTGAATTCTTTGTAGATTGGAGTCACATTTTCAGGTTCGATATTATACGGAAAATGTGCAATCGCCTTTCCTTTATATTGGTATTCGGTACATACTTTCAAGGTTTCAAATCCAGATAAGACATCGCCTTTCATCATCATCAATTGTGTTACCCCATTCACTTGAATTGCATATTTTAAGGCGACTAAATCCAACCATCCACAACGTCTTTGTCTTCCAGTAACAGAACCAAATTCATTTCCGATTTTAGCCATAGT
>CALQBR020000186.1 GCA_943328865.2 Sphingobacterium thalpophilum | reverse complement strand
TTTTTGGCCAGTTCTATACATCGCTTTATGTATTTTTCATGTATCTTCACCTCACAAAAATACCATTTTAAAAAGACAATGGAAAACATAAGAATTAGAGAAATTCAAAAAACTGATAATGCCAGTATTACTCAGGTTATTCGTTCGGTTTTGATTGAATTTAAGGTTCCAAAAATAGGTACAGCCTATGCTGATCCGCATCTCGATTATTTGTTTGAAACGTATGCCGTTCCGAAAGCGGTTTATTTTGTAGTGGAAAAAAACGGAATAATCATTGGAGGATCTGGCGTCATGTCACTCGAGCACGAATCTACTACAATCTGTGAACTTCAAAAAATGTATGTATTGCCTGAAGCCCGAAGTTTGGGTATAGGGAAACAATTAATGGAAAAGTGCCTGCAAAGCGCTAAAGATTTTGGGTTTGACACCTGTTATCTCGAAACAATGCCTAATATGGAAGACGCTCAAAAGCTTTATCAAAAGATCGGATTTGAGTATCTTGACCAGCCTTTAGGAAATACGGGACACACCTCTTGTCCAGTTTGGATGATTAAAGAATTATAAGTTTTAAAATGAAAATAAAAGACTACAGAACCTATTTTATAGAAGCACTCACCCCCATTTATGATAGTGGCGAAGTGGAGAGCTTTTTCTATTTGATTTTAGCACACCAACACCAATGGAGTAGAGTAGATTTGGCTTTAAATCCAAATAGGGTTTTTGAAGAGGCGGATATTCAGTATTGGAATTCTATTTTGGAGCAATTAAAACTTGAAATTCCCATTCAGTATCTTTTAGAAACCACCAGTTTTTTTGGATTGGATTTTGAAATCAACAAAAACGTTTTGATTCCGAGACCCGAAACCGAAGAATTGGTTCAGTGGATTCTTGACTCCAATTCAAAAACGGAGAAACTGAAAATACTTGACATTGGAACGGGGAGTGGTTGTATAGCGATTTCATTGGCTAAAAACCTTCCAAACGCACAGGTTTTTGCTATTGATGTTTCGGAAAAAGCGTTGGAAGTTGCTAAATATAACGCATCGCAAAATGAAGTCCAAATTACTTTTTTATCTCAAAATATTCTGAAAACCCAAGATTTAGAACAACAATTTGATATTATTGTTTCCAATCCGCCCTATGTTCGGAATTTAGAAAAAGAGACCATAAAAAAAAATGTATTGGATTATGAACCCCATTTGGCTCTTTTTGTAGAAGACGATGATGCGCTCATTTTTTATCGAAAAATAAGTGAATTGGCACTTAAAAACCTTTCCGATCTAGGACAATTGTACTTTGAAATCAACCAATATCTCGGAACGCCAATGGTAGATTTGTTGCGCAATCAAGGATTTCAAAATGTAGCATTGCGAAAAGATATATATGGCAATGATAGGATGACTAGAGCTATTCGTACCTCAGGGCTTCAATAGGATCTAGTTTAGAAGCTTTTAATGCAGGATAAGACCCCGACACAACTGCGACGAGAAACGTGGTAATTACTGCAGCGACAATAGCGCTCCATGGGATTACGAAACTAAAATCGAAGATTGACGAAAAGCCAAGGCCAACAGAAATTCCCAAGATAATTCCGATTAAACCACCCAATTGTCCTATAATCAAGGTTTCTATAAAAAACTGAAACGCAATGGTGCTTCTTTTTGCTCCTAATGCTTTTCGAACGCCAATTTCCCGAGTTCTTTCCGTAACGGAAACCAACATGATGTTCATCAAGGCAATTGAAGATCCAAATATGGTAATGATACTGATAATCCAAGCCGATGCACTCAAAACACCTGTAATTTCGGATATTCGATTGATTAAATCATCGCTTCTAGAAATGCCAAAATTATTGTCCTGAACGGGATTTAATTTTCGAATCCTACGCATAGTGATTTCGGCATTGTTTACTGCTTCATCGAGTAATGCTTCTTTGGCAACCATCATGCTCATCGAGTAATTGATATTGGGGGCAGTAAAAAGAGATCGCGCCACTTGAATAGGAATCAAAACACGCAAGTCTTGGCTGTTTCCAAAAGTAGAACCTTTTTCTTTTAGTACTCCAATAACTTTAAATTTGGCACCGCGAACCGAAATGACTTTGTCAATTGGATTGGTGTCTTTCAATAAACCTTTTTTAAAATCAGAACCTACGATACAGGTATAGGTATTGTTTTCGATGTCAAAACCAGTGAAATTTCTTCCCAAGGCAGTTTCCAACCCTGAATTTTTTAGAAAATAGTCATCAACGCCCACGATGGTAATTTCAGGATCTGTTTTCTGTGCTTCAAATTTTACCTCTGCATTTGAGGTAGCTATGAAGGAAAGTGAGGTTTGGGTAAGTGGGTATTTGTATTTTTCTTTAAAGGCTTTGGCTTCGGGATAGGAAATAATGGGATTTATTTTTACAATTTCCTTACCGCCTCGTCTTCGAGTAGTATTTTCATATTGGTTAATATTGAAAGTATTGGAGCCCATTGAGGCGAAATTGGTCGACAGCTTGTTTTCAAGTGCTGCCACTACGGTTAAAATTCCTACCAAAGCAGTGATGCCAATGGCGATAATTAATACGGTTAGAATTGTTCTCAACAGTTGGGTTCGGATAGATCCCATGGCAATTCGGATATTCTCTTTAATCAAGTTGAGCATAGTGGAATTTTAAAGGCACTAAAGTACTAATTTTCGGCTATGGATTTTTATTATTGGCTGGAATGTTTTATCGCTTTCCATTAACTTATAGCTAAACCAAGCGTGACAATCGGTGAATAAATCTTATTTTTGCAATCTTAAAATTATTTATAAGTAAGATGGCACAAAAACCGAGTATCCCAAAAGGCACACGCGACTTTTCTCCAAAAGAAGTAGCCAAACGCCAATATATCATTCAAATTATAAAAAGCAATTTCGAGAAATTTGGTTTTCAGCCTATCGAAACCCCTTCTTTTGAAAACTCAGAAACCCTAATGGGCAAATATGGGGAGGAAGGAGATCGCTTGATTTTTAAGATTTTGAACTCGGGGGATTATTTAGCAAAAGTAGATGCAGGTTTATTAGAAAATAGAGCAAGCAACAAACTAACTGCCAGTATTTCTGAAAAAGCCCTTCGTTATGATTTAACGGTTCCTTTTGCCCGTTATGTGGTACAACACCAAAGCGAGCTTGAATTTCCATTCAAAAGATACCAAATCCAGCCTGTTTGGAGAGCTGATCGACCACAGAAAGGTCGTTTTAGAGAGTTTTATCAATGCGATGCTGATGTGGTAGGGTCAAAATCCTTATGGCAAGAAGTGGAGCTCGTTCAATTGTATGATGCTGTTTTTACTGCTTTGGGATTAGAAGGCGTGACGATTAAGATTAACAATAGGAAGATTCTTTCTGGAATTGCACAAGTCATAGGTGCTTCCGATAAATTGATTGATTTTACAGTAGCCTTGGACAAGCTTGATAAAATAGGGGAAGAGGGCGTTAAAAACGAAATGATTGAAAAAGGAATTACGGCAGAAGCCATTGCTAAAGTGCAGCCGCTGTTTCATTTTACAGGAACGATTACTGAAAAAATCGCTCAGTTGTCTCAACTTTTAGCCTCGTCAGAAGAGGGGCTCAAGGGCGTGGCTGAGTTGCAGTTTATTTGTGACCATGTGGCGGATTTAGGATTGGAAACCGCTATTTTGGATTTAGATGTTACTTTAGCCCGAGGGTTGAATTATTATACAGGAGCTATTTTTGAAGTTGCCCCTCCTCAAGCAGTTGCTATGGGTTCTATTGGTGGTGGTGGCCGATATGATGATTTGACAGGTATTTTCGGATTGAAAGACATCAGTGGTGTTGGAATTTCTTTTGGTTTAGATCGCATCTATTTGGTGATTGAAGAGCTGAATTTGTTTCCAGAAACCATTGCTTCTACTTCCAAAGCATTGTTTATAAATTACGGGGAGAAAGAAGCGCTTTATGCGATGCAAGCAATCAAGGTATTGCGAAATCTAGGTATAAAAGTAGAATTATATCCTGATGCGGTGAAAGTAGGGAAGCAGTTCCAACATGCAGACAAACGTTCGATTCCTTTTGCCGTAATTGTTGGCGACGAAGAAATGAAAAATAACCAGTATGCTTTGAAGGACTTGGTTTCTGGCGAACAGCGTAA
>CALQBR020000185.1 GCA_943328865.2 Sphingobacterium thalpophilum | reverse complement strand
TTGGCCATAGAAAAAGAATTGGATTTAGAGTCTTTATCGAAACCATCATAATAATTTTCATACCAAAGGCTGTCATTCTTAATGATTAAAAAAGCGACTGTGCCAAGCGATTGATGTAGTTGTTCCAATTTTGGCGTTGCCTTCACTTGGTTGTATGCCTTATGAATCGCCCAAGGCTGGGCTAGGTTGCTTTTAGCAATAATTCGGTTGTCAAATTCTTTGTAATCTTCTAAATAGGCAGTCGTATGGCCTTTTACATAAATGGTTCTGAACGCTTTTAGCAAATAATCCACGTCGAATAAATAGGCCAAAACAACTACGAATGCAAGAATAAGGACCAACCAAAGTAGGATTTTTTTAATAATTCTCATAGCTATAAAATTGGTTTTGTAAACAATCCATTCTCACGTTACATGCTGCAGCTGTATTTGTGATCTGTTTGCGTTTGATTTTTATTATTTTGCCTTGTCAGTCTAATTTACGGAAATTCTCATTCACTTTGCAATAAACTTTGTGACGGTGCTAATTTCTTTTGAAGTGGCAATTTTAGCGCTTTTTGAGGCATTTAGTTAGCAATAACGCAATCAATAAGTAGGCTAATTCTTTTGTCGCTAATAATTATATAAAGATAAAAACTTTGAAACTTAAAAATTGTATTTTTGTACTATGGAAACAAATAGACAGAAAAAAATAGGCGGGGTAATCCAAAAAGATTTGGTGGATATCCTGCAAGGTGAAGTGAGAAAAAACGGAATTTCTAATTTAGTGATTTCGGTATCCAAAGTTAGCGTAACAACCGATTTGTCTGTAGCGACAATCCATTTAAGCATCTTCCCACAAGAAAAAGCAGCCGAGACTTTGGCTGCCATCAAAACCAACACCCGATTGATCAAACACGACTTGTCACAAAGAGTGCGTTTGCAATTGCGTAAAGTACCGAATTTGACTTTCTTTATTGATGACACTTTAGATTATATCGAGAAGATTGACAACGCTTTAGCCAATCGAGAAAATCCAATCGAGAACCGAGAACTATTAGAAAAGCGCAGAAAATCATAATTTGAATTTCCCCTTTTACATAGCCAAACGCTACCTGAAAAGTGCTAGTAAAAATAATGCGATAAACATTATTAATGGCATTGCCTCGGTTGGCATTATCGTAGGATCGATGGCTTTGTTTGTAGTTTTATCCGTTTTTAGCGGTTTGGTTCATTTCAGTTTGTCCTTTAGCAATGATTTTGATCCCGATTTAAAAATTACGAGCACCTTAGGAAAATCTTTTACTATTTCGCCCCAACAGGAAAAAGCCCTCCAAGGGATTTCGGGCATTTCGGCTTCTAGTAAAGTGATTGAAGAACGGGTGCTTTTTATGTTCAACGGAAAAGAGCAGGTTACTTATTTAAAAGGCGTTGACAGTCTTTACAAAGAAGTAAATGACATTAAAAAAACCATTTACCAAGGACAATGGTTTAGGCCAAACACCGCACAAGTAGTCGTCGGCTATGGAATCACTCAAAAACTATCTTTGGGATTATTAGATTTCAACAATTCCTTCGAAGTCTTTGTCCCTAGATCCGGAAAAGGAACCATCAACATCCCTGAAGAGGCTTTTAGCAAATCCAAATTGTTTCCAGTAGGCGTTTATGCTATTAGCGAAGAACTGGATTCCAAATACGTTTTTGCCGATTTGGGCTTGGCGCAAGAATTACTGGAATTTAAACCCCAACAGATTTCAGGAATTGAGCTGAAATTAAAACCCAATGCAGACGAAGCGCAAATCACAGACCAACTTCAGTCTATTTTCCACAACAAAATAACCATCAAAAATAGGGCACAACTAAACGACTCCCTATATAAAATGTTGAATACCGAAAACATTGCGGTATATCTAATTTTTACCTTAGTAATTATCATCGCCCTATTTAACTTAATCGGCGCTTTGATTATGATGATTCTGGATAAGAAAAGTAATTTGAAAACCCTTTATAATTTAGGCACTGAGGTTAAAGACCTACGGAAGATATTTTTATTCCAAGGTACCCTATTAAGTGTTCTCGGTGGCATTTTTGGATTGTTATTGGGTATTATTGTAGTGGTGATTCAGCAACAATTCGAGCTCATCATGATTACCCCATCGCTGCCCTATCCGGTAATTTTTTCCCTTTCGAATGTTTTAATTGTATTAGCAACAATTATTTCGCTAGGATTTATCGCTTCTTTAATTGCCAGCAGTCGGGTAAGTAAAAAATTATTAGCTTAGTTTTTTGGGCGTTCCCACAAGGGTCGGGCTTTCTGCTTTATCTTTTTTTCGTTCCTCAAAAAGGATGCCGCGTCAATCCCTAACGCAACTTACACAAACTGATAATCAAAATACACCTCGTCAATTTCTTTTAGAATATCGAATAAACCTTGTGGTTCATCGGTGGTAACTAACCTTTGTTTGTATTCCTTAAAACCACGAATTCCTTTGAAATAATTGGTGTAATGACGGCGCATTTCCACAATCCCCAGGCGCTCCCCTTTCCATTCCATAGACCAGGTTAAGTGATTTCGAGCAGCTTCTACTCTATCAATAATCGTTGGTGCTGGTAAATGAGTCCCTGTTTTAAAGTAGTGTTTGATTTCATTAAAAATCCAAGGATAGCCAATAGCGGCGCGACCAATCATCATTCCGTCAAGACCAAAACGATTCTTGTATTCCAATGCTTTCTCAGGACTATCGATATCTCCATTGCCAAAAATAGGCATTGTGATTCTAGGATTATTTTTGACTCTTTCGATATGCGTCCAATCAGAATGGCCTTTATACATTTGGGCTCTAGTGCGCGCATGAACCGTTAATGCTTGTACTCCAATATCCTGCAGGCGTTCGGCAACCTCGTCAATATTGATAGAATTTTCATCCCACCCCAAACGGGTTTTTACTGTTACCGGAAGATGGGTGCTTCGGATAACTGCTTTGGTGAGGCGCACCATCAAATCCACATCCTTTAAAACTCCTGCTCCCGCTCCTTTACAAACGACTTTCTTCACGGGACAACCAAAATTGATATCCACTAAATCAGGATTTACCGCTTCTACAATCTTAGCAGACAGCGCCATCGCCTCCTCATCCCCACCAAATATTTGAATACCCACGGGTCGCTCATAATCAAAAATATCTAATTTTTGACGGCTTTTAACGGCATCACGAATCAATCCTTCAGAGGAAATGAACTCCGAATACATCAAATCGGCACCATGGGCTTTGCACAACCTGCGAAATGGCGGATCACTCACATCTTCCATAGGGGCTAACAGTAAAGGAAAATCGGGTAATATTATGTTGCCTATCTTAACCATCTTGTTGATTTTCTCCAAAATTACGACTTTTAGACGAATAGAAGAAAATGAAAACAAAAAGACTTAATTTCAATTCAATGCACGGGTATTTTATGCGTATGTAAGACGAATGTACTTGGAACACAATAAAAATCTTAAACAAATGCATAGAAATGAAAGTGCATAAAAAGTGATTCTTTTAACCCGTTACTTTAGTCCTTGACGCTATGAAACTAATGAATTTAAACTATATTTGCAGTAAACTTGTGGTTTGGTTTACGGGAGTTTTACTTTACTAAACATTTATTTTAATAGGCGTTCGGCGCATTTCAATTGTAGAGAGCATCCTTCGTTTATCCTATAAAATAAGCCTTGTTGTTATGCGCATATGTCTGCAACAATCCATAAGAGTTGTAATTTTGATACCCTAAGAAAATGAAAAAGATAAGAAATTTTTGCATTATTGCCCATATTGACCACGGTAAAAGTACATTAGCCGACCGATTACTTGGTGCTACGCAAACGGTTACTGCTCGGGAAGAAAAAGCACAATTGCTAGACAATATGGACTTGGAGCGTGAGCGTGGAATTACCATCAAAAGCCACGCGATTCAAATGGAGTACACTTATAAAGGGGAAGAATACATCCTTAATTTAATTGACACTCCCGGACACGTCGATTTTTCGTATGAAGTTTCCCGTTCTATAGCGGCTTGCGAAGGTGCCCTTTTGATTGTAGATGCGGCACAAAGCATTCAGGCACAAACCATTTCGAATTTGTATTTGGCTTTAGAAAACGATTTGGAAATTATTCCTATTTTGAATAAAGTGG
>CALQBR020000184.1 GCA_943328865.2 Sphingobacterium thalpophilum | reverse complement strand
GCCGAACCATGGTCAGCTTGAATATAGGTTGTCAAAATTTTCATCAAAGTGGACTTTCCAGCACCATTTGGACCTAGAAATCCGACAATTTCTCCTCGTTTTATAGAAAAAGAAATATTATCCAGCGCTGTCTGTGTGCCGTAACTTTTAGAAATATTTTGGACTTCAATTGACATAACGTATGATTTTAAGCAAAAATAGTAAGAAAACCTTAAATTTGTATCAAATTGGCAAAATGAAAGTTGATAAAAAAGTCCACAATTGGTTAAATGATTTAAAATTGTCACATCCTTTAGTAATTGCAGGCCCTTGCAGTGCGGAGACGGAAACGCAGGTTCTGCGTATCGCACATGAAGTGAAAAACTTAGGGATACGCATTTTTAGAGCTGGAATTTGGAAACCAAGAACGCGACCTGGCGGTTTTGAAGGGGTAGGGCCAATTGGATTAAAATGGCTACAAAAAGCAAAAGCAGAAACGGGCTTGTTAATGGCTATTGAAGTAGCTAATGCCCATCACGTTGAATTGGCATTAGCACATGATATCGATATTTTATGGATTGGCGCCAGAACTGCTGTAAATCCATTTGCGGTTCAAGAAATTGCCGATGCGCTAAAAGATACCGATAAAATAGTATTGCTTAAAAATCCAATTAATCCTGATTTGTCGCTTTGGATAGGAGGGGTAGAACGATTACAAAATGCCGGAATAAAAAAAATTGGAGTGATTCATAGAGGGTTTTCTTCCTATGAAAAAACCAAATACAGAAACCAACCAGAATGGCAAATAGCAATAGACTTGCATAATCGATTTCCAGATTTGCCTTTAATTGGAGATCCTTCTCATATTACAGGTAATCGGGAGATGATTCAAGAAGTTTCACAACAAGCGTTAGATTTAAATTATGATGGATTAATGATTGAAACGCATCACACGCCAGAGCAAGCTTGGAGTGATGCGGCCCAACAAGTAACGCCATTGGCTTTGAAAAAGATTTTAAATAATTTAAAAGTAAAACGAGAAACTACCACCGAGGAGGATTTTAATGAACAAATGGCTCATTTGCGTTCTCAAATTGATTCTTTTGATACCAAGTTGCTTGGGATTTTAGGTGATAGAATGAAAGTGGCGGAGCAAATAGGTCTTTTGAAAAAAGATAAAAATATTGCGGTTTTACAAAACAAAAGATGGAATGAAGTTCTTGAGAAAATGATTAAAGAAGGACATGAAAAAGGACTTGGTGAGGCATTTATTTTGAAGCTTTTTAAAGCCATCCATCAGGAAAGTATTGTTCATCAGGAAAAGATTATCAATTCATAAGGGCAAAATAAATAGATAAATTTATTAATAAAACCTACAATTAAATTGTAGGTTTTCTTTTGCATTTTTACTTAGTAAGGTGTAATATTGCGAATTAAAACAAATGAAAAAAAATATTTTATTTTTTGCTTTGATAACAGGTTTCATAGCAAGTGCACAAGTTGAGGTTGTAAAAGATTCTGTTACAAAGCAAGATGTTGCGATTACCACTTCTAAAAAAAATATTGAAAGCCTAAGTAATTATAATAAATTTTTATTGTCGTTTAATTATGGTTTAGGATACAGAACAGCGGGTATAGACAAGGGAATTCCACCATTAGAGCGGGATTTTCAAAAAGAATTAAAATCAGGGACCTCTTTTCAAATCAAAACCGGATTTAAACCGAATACCTATTCTTATTACGGATTGATATATAGCAAATTTTCAAGCACTACATCACTCAATAATATTATTTTCATAGAACCAAACGGATATGAAGGTTCAGGGAGTACAAGTCAAAAAGACGAAATCAATTATATTGGAGCGGTTGCAGGTTGGACTATAAATGGCTTTTTTAAAAATGATACTTACAGTTTTGACATATCTTTGGGCTACATTAATTTTTCTCAGGAAAGAAAGTTTGAGAATACCTACATAGCCAAAGGGGGAGACTTAGGAATTAGTACGGATATCTCTTATTATTTTGGGATAAACAAGTTTTTCAAAATTGGACCTACTTTTTCATTTAACGGTGGCGCAATAAAGAAATACAACATCAATAGCAGTAATGGATATAGCGATACAATTGAGTTCGACGACAAGACTTATTTAAGTTTATATAGAATTGATTTAATGCTTGGTACTTACTTTGAGTTTTAATAAAAGAAGCAATAATTCTTTGTTGTCTTCCTATTCATTAGAAAATGTTTGAATGCAAAATATTAATTTTAAAGCAAAAATTTTAGATTTCAGTTTATAAAAGTGGTGAAATTTCAATTCCAATATAAATCCCAAGACGTATCGTTTTGGGATTTTGTTTTTTAATAAGATTTCCAAAAACTTAAAACTTCAAACCTAAAACAAAGTTTTATCTTTGCAAAGGTTTTGGATTAATCTAAAATCTATAATTTGACATCTAAATTCTGAAAATGACAGGAATCGTTTATAAATCTACAGGAAGTTGGTACACGGTAAAATCTACAAATGGAGATTTTATAGAATGCCGTATGAAAGGGAAATTTAGAATAAAAGGGATTAAAAGTACCAATCCTATTGCAGTTGGAGATATCGTAGACTATGAACTCGAAGAAACTTCTGACACAACAACAGGAACAATACATGCGATTCACGATCGAAAGAATTACATTGTTCGGAAATCGGTGAACCTTTCCCATCAAATGCATATCATCGCCTCTAATTTAGATTATGTTTTTTTGTTGATTACTGTAAATAACCCGCCAACAACTTTTAATTTTATTGATCGGTTTTTAGTCACTGCCGAAGCTTATGGAATAGAGACGATATTGGTTTTTAACAAAATTGATACTTTTGACGAAGCGGCTTTGGAAGAACAATTGTACATGCAGCACGTTTACCAAGAAATTGGGTACCAATGTTTGCGCGTTTCATCTACAGAAGGAAAAGGAATCGAGCAATTGAAAGCAATCATGGGTGGAAAAGTAACCATGTTCTCAGGACATTCTGGGGTAGGAAAATCGACTTTGGTCAATGCCATGGAACCCAACTTACAGCTTAAAACAAAAACCATTTCTGAGGCCAGCAAACAAGGACAACACACTACTACTTTTGCCGAGATGTATGACTTGTCTTTTGGCGCCAGTATTATAGATACACCTGGAATCAAAGGATTTGGAATTGTCGATATGGAGAAAGAAGAAATTAGCGGCTATTTTCCTGAATTTTTCAAACGCAAAGACCAATGCAAGTTCAACAATTGCTTGCATAAAGAAGAACCCCATTGCGCCATAAAAGCCGCTTTGGATCGCGATGAAATCGCCTGGTCTCGTTACAATAGCTATCTTAAAATCCTAGAAGGCGATGAGGAGCACTACCGTACGGATATTCATAATGAAGATCGAATTGCCAGTGATGAAACAAGGAATAAACAGTAATTAATGAGAGTTGTCATTCAAAGGGTTTCATCCGCGCGCGTTACTATTCATGATAAAGTGGTGGCCTCCATTCAGCAAGGGCTATTGCTTTTGGTTGGTATCGAGGAACAAGATACTTCAGAAGACGTCCTTTGGTTATCCTCCAAAGTCACCAATCTTCGTATATTTTCTGATGAAAATAAGGTAATGAACCTTTCGGTAAAAGATATAAAGGGAGAAATTGTAGTTGTTTCACAATTTACCCTGCATGCCGCTACTAAAAAAGGAAATCGCCCTTCCTACATCAAGGCGGCCCGCCCAGAAACAGCGATTCCGCTATATGAAGATTTTATTTATCAGTTAGAAAATCAACTTGAGAAAAAAATACAAACGGGTGTTTTTGGTGCCTATATGCAAGTGGCCTTAGTAAATGATGGTCCGGTAACGATTATTATTGATAGTAGAAATAAAGAGTAATTCAAACCCCTATCAGGGTTCTAAACTTAACTCAATCAGGGTTTCGAACCCTGATTGAGTTTAAGGAATTTAAAAGTAAAAAATGGAAAGAAAGGAACCTATAATTCACGGGAATTGCTATCACATATACAATCGTGGTAATAATAGGATTGATATTTTCTTTGAAGCCGAAAATTATTATTATTTTCTTAAATTGTATGCTAAGTACATTGAACCTATTGCCGAAACGTTTGCTTGGTGTTTGTTAAAAAATCATTTTCATCTTTTGTTACGAATC
>CALQBR020000183.1 GCA_943328865.2 Sphingobacterium thalpophilum | reverse complement strand
TCTTATTGTCTCCATAAACATCATAAAGCGCTTCATTAATAAAGACGGGTAGGTAGGTTTTTCCAGTGACTTTGGAGGTGTCGACATGTTTAAAAATAAACTCCATTCCTTTAAAAATTTTATTTTTCATAAAGGCACTATCAATAGAATTCATATCAAACTCAACTTTCTCATACTTTTCCATCTGGTATTGATTGAACATATACAAGCCATTCTTACGCTTGCGTTCCCAGATTTTCCTTAAAATATCAATCGCAGGGTTATTCTTTTTAGACGTTTTACCTCTAAAAACGACCACTTCCTTTAGCTTTTGTCCCTCGCTGATTTTAATCTTGAAATTATAATTCACCAATTTCGGCAATGTCACTTCTTTAGTCTGAAACCCTTCAAAAGAAATTATTATTGCCGAATAAGTAATTTGGGATTCTATATAAAATTGACCGTCTTCATTGGTGACTACCCCTTGTTGAGACCCTTTAAACAATACATTTGCAAATGGAACTGGTTGGTTGTCGGAATCCACTACAATACCACTCACTTTGGTTTGACCCAATAGCAAGTATGGCAACAACAATAGAAAACCGAAAAATATTTTATGTTTCATAAGCAAAAAAACTTCATCAAATGGAATCTCTGATGAAGTTCTAATATAGTTAATCTTGGATTGATCGGGGGATCGAATAATCTAAAATTTATTTATACATTACCTTTTTTACTGCTTTGATTACATCATTCGCATTTGGCAACCATTCTTTAAGTAGGGTTGGCGAATAAGGCGCTGGTGTATCTGCTGTAGTAATTCTTTGAACTGGAGCATCCAAGAAATCAAAAGCGCGTTCTTGAACGATATAAGTAATCTCAGAAGCCACACTCGCAAAAGGCCAAGCTTCTTCCAAAACCACTAAACGATTGGTTTTTCTTACTGAGGTCAAAATAGCTTCATAATCCATTGGACGAACAGTTCTCAAATCGATAATCTCACAAGAGATTCCTTCTTTGGCCAATTCATCGGCAGCAATATGTGCTTCTTTGATGATTTTTCCAAAAGAAACAATAGTAACATCCGTTCCTTCTCTTTTAATATCTGCAACTCCAAGTGGAATGACATACTCGCCATCTGGCACTTCGCCTTTATCGCCATACATTTGCTCTGATTCCATAAAAATAACCGGGTCATTATCACGAATGGCAGCTTTCAATAAACCTTTGGCATCATAAACAGTAGAAGGCACTACGACTTTCAATCCAGGAGTGTTGGCAAACCAGTTTTCAAATGCTTGTGAGTGCGTAGCACCCAATTGTCCTGCAGAAGCTGTTGGCCCTCTAAATACCATTGGCATTGGGAATTGTCCCGCAGACATTTGGCGCATTTTAGCAGCGTTATTGATAATTTGATCAATCCCCACTAAAGAGAAATTGAAGGTCATGTATTCCACAATTGGACGACAACCATTCATGGCAGAACCTACAGCAATTCCTGCAAAACCAAGTTCTGCGATGGGTGTATCGATTACTCTTTTAGAACCAAATTCATCTAACATTCCTTTAGATGCTTTGTAAGCGCCATTGTACTCGGCCACTTCCTCACCCATTAAATATACGGTCTCATCGCGACGCATCTCTTCACTCATCGCCTCGCAAATAGCTTCTCTAAATTGTATCGTTCTCATATCTTTTTATGTATCTCTGTAATTTTGAAAAGCAAAAATAATTATTTTAAATTACTAAAACGGAAAATTCTTTTTAAAGTTGTGAAACAGATTCTTAAAAATCATTATTACTTTTGATTAAGAAAACAATATGAAAATGTTTAAGAGAGAAATTAACAGAGCTACTTTGAAGCATTGATTTTTCAAAATTCTATAAAGAAACAGATTACCTACATATAAAAATAAATTAGTAATTTAGTAGCCAGAAAATAGATCCTTTAAATTATACAAAGATGAAAATATTAGTTTGCATCAGTCACGTTCCTGATACTACTTCAAAAATTAATTTTACCAATAACGATTCTGAATTTGATACTAATGGTGTTCAATTTGTAATCAATCCCAATGACGAATTTGGTTTAACCAGAGCCATTTGGTTTCAAGAACAACAAGGTGCAACGGTTACAGTAGTAAATGTTGGGGGTCCTGATACCGAACCTACTTTAAGAAAAGCTTTAGCCATTGGCGCTAACGAAGCCATTCGTATCAATGCTATGCCAACAGACGGCTATTTTGTAGCCCAACAATTAGCTGAAGTAGTTAAAACTGGTGGCTATGATTTGATTATAGCGGGAAAAGAATCGTTGGATTACAATGGCGGTATGGTTCCAGGAATGTTAGCGGGACTTTTAGGATACAACTTCCTAAATTCTTGCGTTAGTTTAACTGTCGAAGGAACTGAGGCAAAAGCAGCTAGAGAAATCGATGGTGGAAAAGAAACGATCAACACGACTTTACCTTTAATCATTGGTGGGCAAAAAGGATTGGTAGAAGAAAAAGATTTGCGAATTCCAAATATGAGAGGCATTATGACCGCTAGAACGAAAGTCCTAACCATTTTAGAGCCTGTTGCAGCAACCATTGAAACCAAAGCAGTAAAATTTGAAAAACCAGCACCAAAATCTGCGGTAAAATTAGTAAGTGCTGATAACTTAGACGAATTAATTCATTTATTACATTCCGAAGCGAAAGTAATCTAATCTGAATTTTAAATCCTAAAATTATTACATTTTTCAATCTTAAAACAAAACACCATGTCTATATTAATTTATGCAGAATCTACGGAAGGGAAATTTAAGAAAGTAGCTTTCGAATTGGCCTCTTATGCGAAAAAAGTAGCCGAATCATTAGGAACAACCGTAACTGCCATAACTATCAATGGTGGCAACGTTTCTGATTTATCAAAATACGGTGTCGATAAAGTTCTAAAGGTCACTAATGATAAATTATCGGGTTTTACAGCAAAAGCCTATGCTGATGCCATCAAACAAGCAGCCCAAAAGGAAGAGGCTAAATTGGTTATCTTATCTTCCACTACCGATAGTTTGTATTTAGCACCATTAGTAGCGGTATCTCTACAAGCCGGTTTCGCTTCAAACATAGTAGGATTACCTATAAGCACTACTCCTTTTCAGGTAAAAAGAACCGCTTTTTCAAACAAAGCTTTTAATATTACTGAAATTTCGACAGACTTGAAAGTATTGAGTTTAGCAAAAAACTCCTACGGTATTGTTGAAAAAGAATCTTTATTAACAGAAGAAGATTTCAATCCAACTATTGATGAAAATGATTTTGGTGTAAAAGTAGCTGCCATAGAAAAAGCCTCAGGAAAAGTAACAATTGCTGATGCTGATGTGGTAGTTTCTGCTGGTAGAGGAATGAAAGGCCCTGAAAACTGGGGAATGATTGAAGAACTAGCAAATGTCCTTGGGGCAGCCACAGCTTGCTCAAAACCAGTATCCGATTTAGGATGGAGACCTCATGGAGAGCACGTTGGACAAACAGGAAAACCCGTTGCCGCCAATTTATATATTGCTGTGGGAATTTCAGGTGCTATTCAACATATTGCGGGTATTAACTCATCGAAAGTAAAAGTAGTAATCAATACCGATGCCGAAGCACCTTTCTTCAAAGTCGCCGATTATGGGATAGTAGGTGATGCTTTTGAAATTGTTCCTCAATTAATTGAAAAGTTAAAAGCATTTAAAGCACAAAATTAATTTTTAAAATCAAATTTAAATCTAACAGGACTAACAATATAAATATTGTTAGTCTTTTTATTTTAATTATAATTCTTTGTACTTTTGTATCTATGAGCTTAGTAAAATTATCCATAAAAGGAATTTCGTACAGTCAAACTCAAAATGGGGCTTATGCCTTAATTTTAAATGAAGTTGACGGAGACAGAAAACTACCTATCGTCATAGGCGCTTTCGAGGCACAATCTATTGCTATTGCTTTAGAAAAAGAAATAAAACCACCCCGCCCATTAACACACGATTTGTTCAAAAATTTTGCCGATCGTTTTGACATTGTTGTCAAACAAGTAATTATACACAAATTGGTAGACGGTGTTTTTTATTCGAGTATTATTTGCGAAAGAGACAAAATAGAAGAGATTATTGATGCCCGAACTTCAGATGCTATCGCCTTGGCTTTGCGATTCAACGCACC
>CALQBR020000182.1 GCA_943328865.2 Sphingobacterium thalpophilum | reverse complement strand
CAAAACCCTTTATGAAAACGTTTGAAATATTTACTTTTGCGACAAATTAAAAATAACAACACTAACTATTTATAATTTAAACCAGAATGAACAATAATTTATACGAAAAAGAGCTTTCATTTCAAGCGGATCGAAGAAGAGCCGGAGTAGAATTTATCAAAATCATCAGTGATTTATGGTATGATAAATCAATTGAAATGGTACTTTTCAGAAACCAATTAATTGACAAAAATGTAAGCGACATCATCAACTTGCATGAATATGCAGTTGCTTTTGTGGAGAAACCGATTAACATTTTTGATTCTGTTGAAATTGCAAGAGCGATTTTGTCTTTGGATTTACCACCTTCAAAATTAGATATTGGTAAATTAACTTATGAATACCATTTAGAAAACAACAAATACAACGATGCAAAAGCTTTTGTAGTTGATAAACTAAAAAATGCTAAAAACATCGAAAACATCGTTCCAAAAGATGTAGTATTGTATGGTTTTGGTCGTATCGGTCGTTTATTGGCGCGTGAGTTGATGTCAAAAACTGGAAAAGGAGATCAATTGCGTTTGAGAGCTATTGTTACTCGTGACAAAAACGATGCAACAACACTTGAGAAAAGAGCCTCTTTATTGCGTTATGACTCTATCCATGGTGATTTCCAAGGATCTGTTGTCGCAGATGTAGCCAACAATTCATTAATTATCAACGGAACAACCGTTCATATTATTACCGCAAATAGCCCAGAAGAAATCGACTACACGACTTATGGTATTAATGATGCCCTTGTAATTGACAACACGGGCGCTTTCACTACTGAAGAAGCGTTAAGTAGACATTTAACTTCAAAAGGAGCTGATAAAGTTTTATTGACTGCTCCTGGAAAAGGAATGCCAAATATCGTTCATGGGGTAAACCAAAACGAATACAACCCTGATGAAGTAAATATTTTCTCAGCAGCCTCTTGTACGACTAATGCAATCACACCAATTTTAAAAGCGGTAGAAGATACTTTGGGAGTAGTAAAAGGACACTTAGAAACGATTCACGCCTATACCAATGACCAGAATTTAGTAGACAACATGCACAAAAAATACCGTCGTGGTAGAGCTGCTGCCTTGAATATGGTTATTACCGAAACGGGTGCAGGAAGTGCAGTTGCCAAAGCATTGCCAAGTTTAGCAGGAAAATTAACATCCAATGCGATTCGTGTTCCTGTTCCAAATGGTTCTTTGGTAGTTTTAAATTTAGAAGTAAACAAACAAACCTCTGTGGCTGAAATTAATGCTATCATGAGAAAATATGCCTTAGAAGGGGAATTGGTAGAGCAAATCAAATATTCATTGAATAACGAGTTGGTTTCTTCTGATATTGTTGGAACATCAGCCCCTTCAATTTATGACAGTAATGCTACTATCGTTTCTGCTGACGGAAAAAATATCGTATTGTACATCTGGTATGATAATGAGTACGGCTATAGCCACCAAGTAATTCGCTTGGCCAAATATATTGCTAAAGTAAGACGTTTTACTTACTACTAGTAGATTCAAAATTCCGAAAATAGAAAATCCGTTCCGAGTAAAATCAGAACGGATTTTTTTTTATTTGAAGCTATTCCTGCTGTCCGTTATATCTTTTGCGGCTTAAAGAAAGCCACAAAAGGATGCCCCTTCCATCAGGGCTAAAATTCAATAGATGATTCCTCTTTAGACCTCATCATGTAATAAACGGGAATCCCAATAAGCATAATCAAAACACCCCAGCCACAAGTATCGGTTTTGGTAACCAATAAAGCGACAGAAATTGCACTGGAAAGTACTAAATACAAAAAGGGTAAAAACGGATAACCAAACGCTTTATAAGGTCGTTCTGCATCAGGCATTTTTTTGCGCAATACAAAAATGCCATAAATAGTCAGGATGTAAAATATCAATACAATAATAACCACAAAATCTAGTAAATCGCCATACTTCCCAGTGAGACATAAAACTGATGCCCAAATACATTGGGCCCACAAAGCCCAAGCAGGCACACTTGATGCATTTAAAACTGCTGCCTTTTTAAAAAACAAACCGTCTTTTGCCATGGTATAGTAAACTCTTGCACCAGCCATAATCAATCCATTATTGCAGGCAAACGTTGAAATCATAATCATCAAGGCGATAATTAAAGTTCCAATATCTCCCAAAATATACTGTGAGGCGACAACTGCGACCCTATCGGATTTTGCGGTGGCAATTTCATCCAACGGAATTACTGCCAAATACATTAGATTCGCCAAAACATAAATTACACTTACGATTAACGTTCCTAAAAACAAACTCAATCCAACATTTCGTTTTGGATTTTTTATCTCTCCTGCTATAAAAGTAACCCCATTCCAAGCATCACTAGAGAATAACGATCCTACCATCGCCGCAGAAATACCCGTAATTAAAGCTGTTCCACTAATCGGCAACCAAGATCCATTATCGATATTAAAAGACTTTGTACTCCAAGCATTAGTCCAATTGGCTTCCCAAACGTCGGCTTTTGCCGCTAATAAAAATCCAAAAATAATTAATCCAAAAAGGGATAAAATTTTGACAATGGTCAATACTGTTAGCATGATTTTACTGTTTTTTACGCCACGACTATTAATGTAAGTCAGTAAAACAATAGTCATAATCGAAACAATCTGGGCCGCATTCAGCTTAAATGAACTTAGTTCAAACACAATATTCTCATCACTCAAGGGTTCGTATAAATAAGCCGCAAACTTGGAGAAAGCCACGCCAACAGCAGCAATAGTTCCTGTTTGAATCACAGCAAAGAAACTCCATCCATATAAAAAACCTGTTAGCTTACCGTAAGCTTCTTTAAGATAAACATATTGTCCACCTGCTTTTGGAAAGAGAGCACTTAATTCTCCATAACTAACTGCTGCGATTACGGTAATGAGTCCAGTAAGAATCCAAATTAAAGTAAGCCAGCCAGCCGAACCTACCTGTCTGACAATATCAGCACTTACTATAAATATTCCTGAACCAATCATAGAACCTACCACAAGCATGGTTCCATCGAATAATCCTAATTCTCTTTTAAATTCTTGTTGGTTATTTTCGTTCATGACATCATTTTTTTTGGTTAAAGGTATACTTTTTTAGAAAAAATTTAAGAGCTTTTACTTCATAAAACCAATTACCACTACTATTTGATTGGTTTACTGAATTCAAAAATTAGTTATAAAAAGTCAATCACAACCATTTGTAATAAACATTTCACAATAAAAACTGTCAAAGAATAGAAAAAGACAGGTAATCTGTATATTTGCAATAAATAAAATTTTGTGATTTCATTCTTTAAAAGCAAACCCAAATTATCCGAACTGATTCCTGATGGCTACGTAGACATTCATTCCCATGCTTTATTTGGCGTTGATGATGGTGCTCAGAACATAGAGGAAACTGCTTTCTTACTTCAGTCGATGATTGATTTAAAATTCTCCAAATGCATCACTACCCCGCATACAATGAAACATGTATGGGATAACACTACTGAAAGCATCACAGATCGTTTAAATGAAGTAACAAAAGCACTACCTGAATTAACCAGTGCGTTAAAATTGCAGGCTGCTTCTGAATATTTAATGGATGATTCTTTTACACATCTTTTTAAGTCAACTCCCTTATTAACTTTGAAAGACAAATACGTCTTGGTTGAAATGTCATACCTCAACCCACCCATACAATTACACGATATCATTTTCGAATTACAATTAGCAGGTTATACCCCTATTTTAGCGCATCCTGAACGATATACTTTTTACCACCACGATTTTGAACAATACCATAAACTTAAAAAAGCAGGTTGCTTATTTCAAATAAACTTGCTTTCTACTGTTGGTTATTACGGCAAACCAGTTGCTGATACCGCTCAAAAATTACTCAAAAATAAAATGATTGACTTTACGGGTTCTGATATTCATCATAAAAACCATGTGCATGCCTTTTATAAAGAAATGAAAATTAAAGAATCTGAAATATTAGTCGAAGCAATGAAAAATAATTTTCTATTTCAATAAAAAAGAGGCAGGTGCCTCTTTTTTATTGAAATAATGAAAACTAATTTAATTTATTGCAATTAAATATAAATAAAATTGATTTAAATAAATTTTAGAAAAATCATATTATTTATT
>CALQBR020000181.1 GCA_943328865.2 Sphingobacterium thalpophilum | reverse complement strand
GAGTCCCTTATTTTTGACTATTGAAAAAAATGGGCTTTTAGTATGGCAAAATCACTCCTCCAAAAATACAATGTTCCTGGACCAAGATATACAAGTTATCCAACGGTGCCCTACTGGGATGAAATTCGTTTTAACCCACAAATCTGGATTGAGTCAATCAAAAAATCTTTTAAGAAAAGTAATTATACCGAAGGTATCAGTCTTTATATTCACCTTCCGTTTTGCGAGAGTTTATGTACTTTTTGTGGCTGTAATAAACGCATAACAAAGAATCATTCGGTGGAAGCCACTTATATAAATGCCGTTTTAAAAGAATGGTCTCTCTATTGTTCCTTTTTTAAAAACAAGCCTCTAATTAAAGAAATTCACTTGGGAGGTGGTACCCCTACTTTTTTTTCTGCAGATCATTTAGATCATTTAATCAATGGTATTTTTAGTTGTGCTGGAAGAGCCCCAGGCTATGAATTTAGTTTTGAAGGCCATCCCAATAATACTACACGGGAACATTTGGAAAAACTATATAAATTGGGATTTCAAAGGGTGAGTTTTGGAGTTCAAGATTACTCTGAGAAAGTTCAAAAAGCCATTCATAGGGAACAGCCTTTTCACAATGTCGCCAAGGTAACCTTGTGGGCAAGAGAGATTGGTTATACCTCCATTGGTCATGATATTATCTATGGATTGCCATTTCAAGAAATTGAAGATGTGGTGGACACAATTGAAAAAACAAAATCATTGCACCCCGATAGACTTGCATTTTATAGCTATGCGCATGTGCCATGGATAAAGGGAAGTGGCCAACGAGGCTTTAGTGAAGCTGATATTCCAAAAGATGAGAACAAACGAATATTATATGAAATCGGGAAAAATCTTTTGCTAAAAAATGGGTATCATGAAATTGGGATGGATCATTTTGCCTTAACAAGTGATCGCTTATTTGAATCGTCTCAAAATGGAAAGCTACACCGCAATTTTATGGGGTACAGCTCTTCCAAAACGCAATTAATGATTGGTCTTGGTGTCTCCTCAATTAGTGATAGTTGGTATAGTTTTGCTCAAAATGTGAAGAAATTAGAAGACTATTACGAACTCTTAGATCGAAACGAATTGCCCATTTTAAGAGGTCATAAACAAACAAATGAAGACTTGATTATCAGGAAGCACATTTTGAATTTAATGTGTCAATTTGAAACCTCTTGGGAAGACAAAAACAACTATTTTAAAGCAGTTCCTGATGTTTTAGTGCTCCTAAAAGAAATGGAAAACGATGGTTTATTAATGATTTTTAAGGATCATATTAAGATTACGGAAATTGGAAAACCTTTTGTCAGAAATATTTGTATGGCATTTGACTTGAGATTGAAACGAAAAGCCCCAGAAACGGCATTATTTTCATCAACAATTTAAGAATAAGCTCTAACAAAAACGCCCTAAAAAGGGCGTTTATAAGTAAATCCAATATTGTTTTGCACTAATTTGCTTTCAATAGCGCCAGCAACTCGTCTTTCATAAATAGAAACTTCGCTTTTAAGGCATGACCATATTCATCTGTAACAACTTCTACGTCGGCATTAATCCGATGGATTTCGTGTTCTAATTCATGATACGCGTCCGATAATGATCTGAAATGAGGATTGGTTACTTTTAATTGGTGGATTTTATCCTCATATTCGGGGAACTCGTGTAATAGATTGTGTCTTTCCATAAAATTTATTTTTTAAATTTAAAATTAATGACAATTCGGATTGGCTTGTACAAACAAGCTCATGTTTGATGGTGATACATAAGGAATTCCTAAGCCTAAACCTCTTAAAACAAACAATATTGCTATACAAATCGAGACATATGGAATTGTTTTTGAGATTTTATTGCGCATAGGAATTGTTAATAAGGAATTGAGATAAACCACACTACTCATCATAGGAATCGTTCCTAATCCGAATAAAAGCATGTAAATCACCCCAAAACCTTCGCTTTGCATGGCTATCGCTCCAAATAAGGCGACATATACCATTCCACAAGGTAAAAAGCCATTTAGTAAGCCAATGGTAAATAGGGATTGGTAACTCTTATTTTTAAACTGACTCCCCAAAGTAGTTTTAATTTTGGAAATTAATTTAAAAACAGGTTTCGAGAAATTGAATTTGGCAAATACTTTTTCTGGAATGAGGATAACGACAATCATGGCAATTCCCATAAAAATTGATAATTTCTGTTGTAATCCAGCTAAAAAGAAACCTTTTCCCAACAATCCAAATAAAAATCCAATGGTAGCATAAGCCGATAAACGACCCAAATGATAGGTTATGATTTGAATGACTTTCTTCGAAGGATTGTTTCTCTCAACAGGCAACATCAAAGCAATAGGTCCACACATTCCAATGCAGTGAAAACTACTAATTAAACCGAAAAAGAAAGCTGAATATAACATAGGTGATGTTGCTTAAAACCGTTGCAATTCTTTTGAACTAAAAAAATACATCTTTCAACATTCCAATTAAAAAATTGAACCATTGACTATAAGAAAGTTACAAAAAAATAACCGCATTTGCTAAGCAACGGTAAACTTTTTACTAGGTGAATCCTAAAAATTAATTAATATAAATAGTCTCTTTTGTAAGATAGGTTTTACCACTATACTCCCACTCCATATTAATGTCCCAACGACCGCCTACCAAACTTTTTTTAGGTATGAGCAAAGTTGAATTAGACAACGAAATCGGAACTTCGAAATCTAATTTTTTGTTAGACGGTCTGTAAAGGGACACTTTTCCTTTTATATTTTTAGAAATGAAGGGCTCTGGAAAAACAATAAAAATCCCTTCACCAATGATACTGACTATTGGTTTTTGGGCCAAGTCTTGTGCATTTTGAACTTTTGTCATTTCATCTCCAAAATGTGCATCATGTTTGTAATATTCTTCAACTACTAAATCATTATCATATTTGGAATCTGATTGGACTCTAAAAACGAAATACAGAATAAAAGTCATAAACAATCCAAATGCGATTACTATTCCAGTTCCCCAATTGATTTTCATAGTGGTAAAATTTATTTATTAGTACTTCCATTTTTATTAATTGGTAAAATTATTACCAAAACGAATTGCATAATTTATATCTAAATCTAGTAAGCCAGAAACTTCAAAAACTTCTTGGACTCAAAAAACTAGTAGTAGCCGTTTCAATTTTTTTGTTGTGATTGTACACCTCTATTTTCAGTTTTGTTTTATCGCTTTCTAATAAATACTGATTGATTTCAACAAATAAAGTCCCTTCATTCATACCTTGTTTGGTTACTATAAAATCCTGTTGACCAACCACTTTTAAAGTCCCTTTAATTCCTACTAATTTGAAATGGATATCGTCAAAATCATCATTGGTTTTATTGATAATTTTAAAAGTATAAATATTGCTAATATTCTCCCCTTTATGCTGGTATAATTGTCCAGGCAATCGTAAAATGACCGCTTCAACATCGGTGCGTAAAAACAACAATCCGATTAAAACTCCAATTAAAATAACCAGAACTGTAGAATATCCTTTCATTCTAGTTGAAAACTGGAACTTGGCATTTTTCTCAATTTCATCTTCAGAAGCATATCGGATAAGTCCTTTAGGCAAGTTGACACTTTCCATTATGGTATCACATTCGTCGATACATGCCGTGCAATTAATACACTCCAATTGCGTACCATTTCGAATGTCTATTCCTGTAGGACAAACATTGACACATTGCTTACAATCAATACAATCGCCTTTCCCAGTTGTCGCTCGATCTTCATTTTTATTGAATTTATCTCTACCGGTTTGCTTTTCTCCACGAACAAAATCGTAAGCTACATTAATTGACTTATTATCTAAAAGCACTCCTTGCAACCTGCCATAAGGACAAGCAATGATACAAACCTGTTCTCTGAACCATGTAAAAATGAAGTAAAAAACTCCAGTAAAAATTAGCAAGGCAATGAGCGTACTCTTATTATGGACTGGATTTTCTCCAATCATCCTAAACAATTCGTCACTACTGATTAGATAGGCCAGAAAAACATTGGCAATAAAAAACGAAATGACAAGAAATACAAACCATTTAAATCCTTTTTTTCTGATTTTCTCTACATTCCATTCTTGTTTACTCAAACGGATTTGTGCACCTCGATCCCCTTCAATCCAATATTCAATTCTACGAAAAACCATTTCCATAAATATGGT
>CALQBR020000180.1 GCA_943328865.2 Sphingobacterium thalpophilum | reverse complement strand
TAAAACTAAAAAATCACAATAAAGAGCATTAAAAATACATCAAACTATTTTCATAATTTCACTTTAAATTATAGCTCTTCTTAATAGTTTACCCGCCTGTTTTCTCTTAATGGTTACATTTTGTTTTATAGCCTTTTTTGATATTTATCAATGTGATCCTGTCATTTTTTCATCAAAATAGATTCCTTGTTTTCTTAAAATACGAGTTACTTTCCAAGCATAAAAAGCCAAATAAACGAAGCATAAAACCCCTACAATATAACTATTTTGAATGCCGATACTTTCAGAAGCATAACCTTGAAACCAACTCACTATCCCCCCACCCATTATCATCATAATTAAAAAGCTACTGCCTTGACTTGTATTTTTTCCTAAACCACTTATCGCCAAAGTAAATATACAAGGCCACAAAGTACTGCAAAATAAACCAACACTTGTTATGGCATAAACGCTTATCATTCCAGAGGTTGCCATTCCTATAAGAAGTGCTGCAATCCCTAATCCAGAAAACAACAATAACATCCTAGCAGGATTTCCTTTGCTTAAAATATCAGCACCGATAAGCACTAAAATGATTAAGCCATAAATATAAAAAGGGGTCAAATCGTGTTTTGCTATAGCATTCACCATTAAGAAAACGCCAAAAGCTAGATATGGAGCTAGAAATTTTAAAATTTTCTGCAAATTAAAATCGCTACTAAATGCTTCTACAGCTCCCGTCCATCTACCTATCATTAAACTGGCCCAATACAACGAAATATATGGTGCAATATCTTTTGTTAAAAATCCCATTTCACTTTGCATATAAGCTGGTAAATTACTTGCGGTAGCAACCTCTACCCCAACATATAAAAATATAGCGATCATCCCTAAAATCAACTGAGGATATTTTAAAGCCGACCCCCCTTTGGAATGGGTATCACTTTGCATTTCTTCAATAGCCTTTGGTCTGTCAGGAAGCGGAGATAATTTCAATAAAATTGCAACAATCAAAAAAGCCAATCCTAAAATTAAATAGGGAATCTTAACACTTTCAATACTCATCTCCGTATTTGAGTTATCACTAGAGCCAAAAATAGCATAACTAACTATTAAGGGACCGATTGTGGTGCCAAGATTATTAATTCCCCCTGCCAAAGTCAAGCGTTGAGATCCTGTAGTAATAGGTCCTAATGCAATGGACAATGGGTTAGCGACTGTTTGTTGCAACGAAAAACCCAAAGCTACAATAAATAATCCCGACAACATTAAGGCAAAAGAACCCGTGTTGGCGGCTGGATAAAACAACAAAGTGCCCAATGCCGAGATAAACAAACCTAAAGCCAATCCGTTTTTATATCCTATTTTATTGATAATATCTTGTTTGATTACATACGAAATCCCCATATAAATCAAAGAACCGACGGTATAAGCGATATAAAACGCCAAAGAAACCAATTGACTTTCCCCTTGTGTTAAATCAAAAGCTTTTTTGAAAACTGGAATTAATATGTCATTACTAGCTGCTACAAATCCCCAAAAAAAGAAGACTGTTACTAAAGGAATAAATTGTCCCCATTTGGTTTGTAGATTTTCTGAACTCATAAAAATTGATTAATAAGGTTAATGGATTTGATTTTTAAAATTTAAAGACGATAAATTACGGTGGATGTAAATTTAGATTCTTTAATTATGTTAAATAGTCAGAGGTTTATTGATTTTATTTGTTATCAATATAATCTTGTAAGTATTGAAATCGTTGGGTCAGCTGTCCGTTTTCAGTCATTTTAGCTCTTTCGAGAATGCCATCTTTGTCACCATTAAAAAACGCGGGTATAACATGCTCCATGAACATTTTTCCAAAACCTTCACTGGCATCTTTTGGTAATTCACAAGGTAAATTATCTACAGACATGACCACAATAGCCGCAGGATGAAAAATATCGACTTCTTTGTGCTCACTAGGTAAATAACCGAATAAAGGATCCGCTATGGTAGAAGCCCTGAGCGTACATGCAATTGGGCCATTAACGTCGCATGAAACATCCGCCACTACTTTTATTTTATTGTCATTTGCTAAAAGCATTTCGCGGGTTAGAATAACTGGGGCTCCATTAGCATAAAAATGGCCTGCAATGAAAATATCCGATATTTTAGTGAATCTTTCAAAATCAGATATATATGCAGCTGGATTTGTATAAAAATCATTTTTACTCGAAGGTTGACCATCTTTCCGCTTGTTGTAATCTAATACATCAATCTGTGTATAAACGGGTTCAGAATAGTTTTTCGTCAAATAATGTGCAATGGAAACCTCTTTAACTTTCATTCCGTCTAGAATTTCTTTTGCTCCATTGGCTACTTTTCCGTGTCCAGAAAGAACTATTTTTATGGGAGGTAAAATTTGTCTTCTCAATTTTTCAATCAAAGCGTCTTTTCCTGTCAACATTGCTGCTTTTGGAATGGAAAATAATTCAAATTTGATTCCGAAAGCACGAAAAGCATTATAAGCACCAACAATCCCTGCATACCTTCCGAAACCAATTAAACGCTTAAAATTAGTATCTACAATTGTTTCATGATCATATAAATCTATATTCTTCTCAAGAATAGCCAATAATAGCTTTCTATTATATGACTGTTTTTTGATGGTGTGTGAAAAGAAAAAATATTTTTTATTTGGAATCAAAGCTTCTACAGGTACTTCCTTAACTCCAAATAGGACATCACAATCGGACATATCTTCAGAAACTTCAATACCCAAGTTACTATATTGCGCGTCGGTAAATATTCTAATATCAGAACTTTCTACTTTGAAACTAGCTTGAGGATACGCTATTTGCAATGTAAGTAAGGCTTCCGGACTAAAAACTACTCTTCTATCTGGTGGATTTTTTCTTTCTTTTATAATTCCGAATTTCATCTTTTGGATTGCTTTTTTAATGGACTCAAAAGTAAGGTTTACGTAAAGGTTGTCAAAATTTTTTTAAAAAATAAAACAACATTTTAAGTACTGAAACACAACAGATTGACCATTAATTAAAATAACTATTACCAATTCTTTAACAAAAGACGTGTTTGATAATTTATTTCTTTGGTTATATTTGTTAATCAAGTTTAATGAAATGATATTAAAACCAGCCTATATTCCTTTGACCCTGCTTTGGTTATCAATGCTATTCATCTCTTGTTCAAAACGAGAGAAATCAGACTTGGCATCAAACAGAATACCAAAAATAAAAGCCTTAAACATGACTTCCGCTATTGAGGAATTTCCAAAACTTTCTGAGGAATATGTCAATTCCAAAAAAAATAAAATAGATGCTTTTTATCGTAAAAATTGGGTCTCAAAAAACAAAAGTATCAGTTTCCTCGTTGCTAAAGATGGTCAAATTATTTACGAAAAGTATGAAGGCTATGCCAATATAGAAAAGAAAAAGCCAATCACTTGTAACACACCAATTCACATTGCCTCGGTCAGTAAAGTACTGACAGCAACTGTTATTTTAAAACTGATTAATGCTGGGAAACTAAATTTAGATCAAAAAGTAAATACTATCTTAAAGGATTTTCCATATCCTGAAATTACAGTTAAAACCTTACTCAATCATCGCAGTGGCATGCGTAATTATGCTTATTTCACTAGTGAAAAAGGGATTTGGGATCGTCATAAAACCATCACTAATCAGGATGTTTTAGACCTCATGATTTCAAAAAAAATTCAATTGGAATACAAAACGGATACGCGATTTACCTATTGCAATACAAACTATGCCATATTGGCTCTGATTATAGAAAAAACAACCAATAGTAGTTATAAAGAAGCCATGAAAACAATGATTTTTGAACCTTTGGGAATGAAAAACACGTTTGTTTATGATCATAAAAATGACCAAGATAGCGTTACGCCTTCTTATAGATGCAGCGGTAGAAAAATTGGTTATGATTATTTGGATGCAGTCTATGGAGATAAAAATATTTATGCTACTCCAAGAGATCTATTAAAATTCGACATGGCTAGAAACTCATCTTCCTTTTTAGATCCAAAATTAAATGCCCAAATCTATGAAGGCTACAGTAATGAACATAGGGGAAAGAAAAATTATGGGCTTGGTATTCGGATGATTCAATGGCCAACTGGACAGGAATTTTATTTTCACAATGGTTGGTGGCATGGGAACATGTCTTCTTATATCACTTTGAAAAATGAAAATGTGATGATGGTTGCGCTAACCAAC
>CALQBR020000179.1 GCA_943328865.2 Sphingobacterium thalpophilum | reverse complement strand
TTGGGAAACTACTCAAACAAATTGAAGCCAAAGGAGAAGGTTGGGACGGAACGATTAATGGAAACCTGATGCCTGCAACAGATTATTGGTATGTGGTATCTCTTGAAGACGGACGTATTGCAAAAGGACATTTTACACTAAAGCGCTAACACCCTATTTTTGTTAATATCTTTAAAGAAAGTATACAATAAATCAAACATACCATACGATTACATCTATATTATTGACGTAAACTAATTCATGTTATTTATAAATGATTTCGTGATTTTTTTAACATATTTTTGTAAAACAAATCTTAAACAAACAAAAAATTATGAAAAAAATTATCACAAAATTTGTATTGGTTTTTGCAGTAGCAATTTTCTTTGCGTCATGCTCAACAGTAAACAAAGGAATGCAATCATCTCCTGTAATTTCTAGAAATGTACAATTAGACCCATTAAAAGCTGACATTACAGTTAATGATACTAAAAAATTAAAAGGAGAAAGTAATTCTTCTTATTTCTTGTTTTTTAGATTGAACGGAGATAACAAATATTCTGAAAACATCAAATATTCTGCAGAAACTGATGTTACTTCAAAATTATTTGGATTTTTAAATCCATTTGCATTATTCAAAAGAATCGCTACAGGAGATGCCGTTGGAAAAGTAAAAGCCGCTGCTGCATATAAAGCACTTGAAAACTCTGATGCTGATGTTTTGGTTCATCCAACTTACACAATTACTGAAAAAAATTATTTTATTTACTACGTTTTCAAAGCAGAAGTTACAGGATATTCTGGTAAATACAATAATTTCAGAACTGAAAAAGAAAAAGTTATTATTTTAGAAGGTGGAAAAGAACACAACTTTACAAGATAAATAACATAAAATTAAATTTTTCAATTTAAATATCTCCCATTGGGAGATATTTTTTTGTTATTAACCCTGTCAAATAGCCTTTTAACGATTTTATTAAAACCCTATACAACCCTTTGCGAGAGATGTTATAATTTTAATAGAAAAATGAAAAAACGGTATCTTTCAATCACTTTTATTTTTCTATTAGGAAGCATGCAAGCACAATTTAGAAAAGAAGGTTTTAAAGAGCAAGTGGTAATAGGAGTTAAAGTTGGCCCTGTAATCAGCACCTTTTCAAACAATGCCGATGCCAAACCTTTTGTAGGAATTTATACTGGCCTTTTTGCCTCCATCAAAATAACTGATAAATATGCTTTACAGCCAGAAATAGCCTATACCTCACAAGGTGCAAAATTTGATACTGGTGACGTCAACTTAAACTATATAATTATCCCAATGATATTGAAACACTATGTTGCCGATAGGATCATTGTAGAGGTTGGGACACAAATGAGCTTCTTAACGAGTACCAGAAGCACCAATTCAGAACTATTGGATTCCTATAATAAAATTGACTTTGCTGCCAACATTGGTTTGAGTTATTACTTAAATCCTAAAATGATGCTGGGATTTCGTTATTGCTTGGGCTTAGCAAGAATAGAAAAAATAGAAAACCCTACTAAAAGTTCCGTAATCCAATTAACATTTGGGTATCATTTATAAATAACAATGGTATAAAAAAGCCACTCTTTTGAATGGCTTTTCAATTATAAGATAAAAACAATTAGAATTTAAATCGTTTTCTATCAGTTTCCGTTAAATATATTTTACGCAAACGAATGCTTTTTGGTGTTACCTCAACATACTCATCTTTTTGAATATACTCTAAAGCTTCTTCCAATGAAAATATAATTGGTGGAATAATCCTTGCTTTTTCATCATTTCCTGAGGAACGAACGTTAGATTGTTTTTTCTCTTTTGTAACATTTACACACATATCATCGCCACGAGAGTTTTCTCCAATCACCTGACCTTCATAGATTTCAGCATTTGGCTCAACAAAGAATTTACCACGATCTTGCAATTTATCAATAGAATAAGGAATCGCTTTTCCTTTTTCCATAGAGATTAATGAACCTTTGTTACGTCCAGAAATTTCTCCTTTGTAAGGCTCATATCCTATAAAACGATGTGACATAATCGCCTCACCAGCAGTAGCTGTAAGTAATTGATTACGCAATCCAATAATTCCACGTGATGGAATATTAAATTTTACAATCATACGCTCCCCTTTAGTTTCCATAGAAAGCATTTCACCCTTACGAAGAGTAACAAATTCAACGGCTCTTCCAGAAAGAGTCTCTGGTAAGTCAATGGTTAATTCTTCAATTGGCTCACATTTTTTACCATCAATTTCTTTGATGATAACTTGTGGTTGGCCAATTTGTAATTCGTACCCTTCTCTTCTCATTGTTTCAATAAGAACTGATAAGTGCAATACACCGCGACCAAAAACCATGAATTTATCAGCTGAATCAGTTTCACCCAATTTCATTGCCAAGTTTTTCTCTAACTCTTTTGTCAAACGTTCTCTAATATGACGAGATGTTACAAATTTACCCTCTTTACCAAAGAAAGGAGAATCATTAATAGTGAATAACATACTCATCGTAGGTTCGTCAATATCAATTGTTTTCAAGGCTTCTGGATTTTCAAAATCAGCGATAGTATCTCCAATTTCAAATCCTTCAACACCAATAATGGCACAAATATCACCCGCAATAACTTGTTGTACTTTCTTACGCCCAAGACCTTCAAAAGTATGAAGTTCTTTAATACGAGATTTAATGATTGTACCATCTCTTTTAACTAATGAAATAGGCATTGCTTCATTCAAAACGCCTCTTTCTAAACGACCAATAGCAATACGACCTGTAAATGCTGAAAAATCCAAAGAAGTAATCAACATTTGAGGGGTTCCCTCAGATACTTTAGGAGCTGGCACATTGTTAATAACCATATCCAATAAGGCTTCCACATTATCCGTTATATTCTCCCAATGATCTGACATCCAGTTGTTTTTAGCAGAACCATAAACCGTTGGAAAATCCAATTGTTCTTCAGTAGCACCTAATTCAAACATTAAGTCAAAAACTTTTTCATGAACTTCTTCAGGCGTACAGTTTTCTTTGTCTACTTTATTGATAACCACACAAGGCTTCAATCCTAAATCAATTGCTTTTTGCAATACAAAACGGGTTTGTGGCATTGGGCCTTCAAAAGCATCTACCAGCAAACATACTCCGTCTGCCATATTCAATACACGCTCTACCTCACCTCCAAAATCGGCGTGACCAGGGGTATCGATAATATTGATTTTTGTTCCTTTATAAACTACAGAAACATTCTTTGAAGTAATAGTAATTCCTCTTTCACGCTCTAAGTCGTTGTTATCAAGGATTAGATCTCCTGTGTTTTCGTTGTCACGAAATAATTGACAGTGATACATAATTTTATCAACCAAAGTTGTTTTACCGTGATCGACGTGGGCAATGATTGCAATGTTTCTAATAGATTCCATCTGTTATTTTTAATGTTGGCAAAGGTACACTTTATTTTTACATAAAAAACATTATTTTACACCTATCAGAATGCATGCCTTTGTATGAGGGCATAAAAAACCAACACTTAACAAAAACTCACAATCAAAGTAAGCCTTTTACAAAGTTCCAAAAACAGACTAAACAAAAAAAGCTTCCATCAAAGAAGGAAGCTTTTGTATAAAAGATATTGAGCTAATTACAATTTTGCAACGTGCTTAGTCAATTTAGATTTTAAGTTTGAGGCTTTGTTATCATGAATGATATTTTTCTTAGCCAATTTATCAATCATAGAGATTACAGTTGATAATTTAGAAGCAGCATCAGATTTATCAGTAGCTATTCTTAATGCTTTGATTGCATTACGAGTAGTTTTGTGTTGGTATCTGTTTAATACTCTTCTTTTTTCGTTACTTCTAATTCTCTTTAAAGCTGACTTATGATTTGCCATTTTACTATTTTTTTTCTTTATTATTTTTTTGTAGTCCGTAAGGGAATCGAACCCCTGTTCCCAGGACGAAATCCTGAAGTCCTAACCCCTAGACGAACGGACCATTATCCTTCTAAGTTTGGAATTTACTCAATAAAAAATTGAGTTTGTAGTCCGTGGGGGAATCGAACCCCCCTTACCAGGATGAAAACCTGGCGTCCTAACCGATAGACGAACGGACCATTGCATTAAATTAGTTTAAATAGTCAACATAAAGTTGATTTGTAGTCCGTGGGGGAATCGAACCCCCCTTACCAGGATGAAAACCTGGCGTCCTAACCGATAGACGAACGGACC
>CALQBR020000178.1 GCA_943328865.2 Sphingobacterium thalpophilum | reverse complement strand
TTTTGCACCACAATGCCTTTATGAATTGGATGGCAGACGAAGATTGTCAGGAAAAAAGTAATTTACAGTGGCTGCAACCTCATTACCAAAGCATCAATATTAAGTTGGTTAAATGCGGGGGATTAACACCAGCCTTAGAAATGATTAAAGCCGCCAAAGAATTTGGTTTTAAAACCATGATAGGTTGTATGACAGAATCCACAGTAGGAATATCTGCGGGAGCTGTTTTAGCGCCTTTGGTAGATTATGTGGATTTAGATGGGGCTAATTTAATTGCTAACGACATTGCTCAGGGCAGTTCTGTTTTGAATGGTAAAATCTTGTTATCGGAGCATCCGGGCTTGGGAATAAAAATACAATAGTTTTGTAGCAGTAATTGTAGGGCATTTTCACAAATGAATTTCCCGCTGTCATTCCAATCTCCCCAAAAAAGAGGAGGATTTCCCATTCCCTCGGGGCTAAAAATAATTTTATAGCTCCTCGACTAATTTTTATAAAGTCCCTTTTAACTTCCTTTTTTGACAGTCAATTAAATAGTTCAAAATAGTATCTTTACCACACAATAATCAATCAATCCAAATGAGTAAAGTAGTTCTTATCACAGGAGGTTCTTCAGGAATAGGGAAGTCCATAGGAGAATTTTTGCACCAAAAAGGTTTTGTCGTCTATGGAACAAGTCGAAATCCAGAACGTGTTTTGAATTCCGTTTTTCCATTGATTACTTTAGATGTTCATAATACAGCGTCAATTCAAGCGGCAGTTGCTCATGTGATAAAAATCGCAGGAAGGTTAGATGTTGTTATAAATAATGCAGGAGTAGGAATCACTGGTCCTTTGGAGGAAATTCCAACTGCTGAAATTAAGAATAATTTTGAAACCAATTTTTTTGGCCCTATTGAAGTAATGAAAGCTGTTTTACCTCAAATGCGTTTACAACGCTCGGGATTAATCATCAATATCACTTCTATAGCAGGATATATGGGATTACCATATCGAAGTGTTTATTCTGCTTCAAAAGGAGCGTTGGAACTCATCACTGAGTCCCTCCGAATGGAGGTTAAATCTTTTGGGATTCACCTAACTAATGTTGCTCCGGGAGATTTCGCGACTAATATTGCTTCAGGTCGCTTTCACGCCCCCTTGTTAAATGATTCAGCCTATAAAATTCCATACGGAAATACACTGAAAATGATAGATGAACATGTAGATAGTGGAAGTAATCCAATTGAAATGGCACTCGTTATTTATAAAATAATTCAAACCAAAGCACCCAAAGTTCATTATAAAGTAGGTTTGTTGATGCAGAAATTTTCCATTGTTTTAAAAAGAGTTTTACCAGATAATGTTTACGAAAAACTTTTAATGAAACATTATAAATTGTAAATTGCATAATAAAGTTAATTCTAATCCTATAAAATAACGCTATGAAATTTTTTATCGATACTGCCAATCTAAACGAAATCAAAGCAGCACAGGCACTTGGGGTACTTGATGGCGTGACGACGAACCCCACCTTGATGGCAAAAGAAGGAATTACAGGAAAGAATAATATTTTAAAACATTACGTAGCTATTTGTAATAGTGTCGATGGAGATGTCAGTGCTGAAGTAATTGCGATCGACTATGATGGAATGATTCGAGAAGGAGAAGAGCTGGTAGACTTGCATGACCGAATTGTTATTAAACTACCGATGACCAAGGAAGGGATCATGGCTTGCAAATATTTTTCTGATAAAGGCATTAAAACCAATATTACTTTAGTCTTTTCTGCAGGACAAGCTTTATTGGCGGCAAAAGCAGGAGCATCATATGTATCTCCATTCATAGGAAGGTTGGATGATGTTTCTACTGATGGCTTGGCATTAATCGATGAAATTCGCCTTATTTATGATAACTATGGCTTTGGAACTGAAATCCTTGCTGCTTCTGTTCGTCATACAATGCACGTTGTCAACTGTGCAAAAATTGGAGCCGATGTTATGACAGCGCCACTTTCCGTAATATTGGGGTTATTGAAGCATCCTTTAACGGATATTGGATTGGCACAATTTATTGCTGATTTCGAAAAAGGAAATAAGTAATATTCTATTACTTAACAAAAAGCGGTTTCAAATTTGAAACCGCTTTTTGTTTGAAATTATTTTAAATTGTCTTCAAAATGAACATCAAAAAGACTAGCAAAAGCATTTTTAATTTTTGTATCAGAATCTAAGACGATGGTTCTGTGTATTTTAGTAATCGCCCATTTGCTCTTTAGATCTTCAAAATTAGCGCATCTGAATTCACTAATTGTATCAAATTTGTATTTTGAAAGGATCTCGCTCCATCTAGAGTGGTCTTTGTCAAGATTAATGGCAATAAAGGCATAATCGGGATGCTTTAATTGGAACTCAAATACTTTTTTATGAGCAGCAATTAAATGAGAACTGGCATTTTCGGTCCAAAAGTATATTACGGTTTTTCTTTTAAAGATAGTGTTAGACGGAATCATTTTTCCATTAGAATCAACCAAATTTACATTTGGTAAAGCATTGCCAACTTTTAATAATTGTATCGCATTTCCTATTTTTAGAATTTCATTTTTTTTACTCTTATCGGTGGAATACTTATGATAGGTTTCTAAAAATTTCTGGTTATTGACCATGTTTTGGTCTTCCAGTAAATATGTGAAAGCAATATTGTTAAGAATGGTATTTTTTACTTTTTTATTTTTGATAAGCGAATCAGCAATATTGAGTTTATTAATATTGGTTTTTAAGGCCAAATCTACATCTGATAAATGATTGTGATAATTTATTGCACCAACATTATTCAGCATGTGAGAAAGATACATGACAAATGGAGGAAAACAAGATAATTCGTCATTGTTGAAATCAATTTGTTTTCTAAATCCATAATAATCTTTAGGAAGTTTATCTGTTACAACCTCTCCAGTTCTTATTTGATGAATCACGGGATACAATTCTTTTTTTGAATAATGACTATAATTCAAAGTTGCTTTGGCATAGTGATCAAATCCATCGCTCCATTGTAGGTCTTGCTTTTTGGAGGCATAGAATTTTTGATTGGATTGGTAACAGGTATTGATACAAGCTATAAATTCGGTGATATTAGAATCAAATAGTCCAAACGTTTGCTCTTTATCGGCTTCGTTTTTAAGGTACAATTCCATTAAAAAATTGTTTTTTTCATCACCTCTACCGCAAAACACAATGGATTCGTCAAAATCTTTTGAATTCATACGCACCATAAGGCTGTCATTCTGATCAAAATAGACATATTGGTATTCAGGAGCATGTTTAAAGGCGTACATGCCTGGCGCAAGAGAATCAAATTTTATAAAAAAAGTATTGTCTTTCTTTAACGGAATGGTATCTATAACCTCAGCATCCTTATAGAATAATACATATGGAGAAGTTGGGTTGATTACTTCTCCACCAAAACAAGCGGAATAATCATCCTCTTGAAATAGGGTGTTACAGGCGCTTAAAAAAAACATTAGACAACAGGAAAGTAATAAAAAATGGACCGATTTTGGGGTAGTCATTTATTAAAATATATCTACAAAAATATTCAGACCTTTTTTAATATAATGTTAATGCATAGTTAAATAAAAAAGGCTTTTAATTGTGATGCAGTTATATAGTAAACATGCGCTATTTTTTATACTTTTGCGTAAATTTTATAATACATACAATTCATGTTAACAGTTAATAATTTATCAGTTCAGTTTGGTAAAAGAATTTTGTTTGACGAAGTGAATACGACCTTTACGCATGGTAATATTTACGGAGTTATTGGAGCTAATGGTGCTGGAAAATCTACCTTTCTTAAAATAATTTCAGGGGATATGGACCCCACATCAGGTCATATTCATTTAGAACCAGGAAAACGGATGTCGGTTTTAAATCAAAATCACAACATGTTTGACGAGAGTACGGTTCTAGAAACAGTGATGATGGGGAATAAAACCCTATATGCTGTCAAAAAAGAAATGGATGCCCTTTATTTAGATTATACCGATGAAAATGCAGACAGAATAGGGGAGTTACAAGTTCAATTTGAAGAAATGAACGGATGGAATGCAGATTCTGATGCTGCTTCTTTGTTGTCGAGTTTAGGAATTACCGAAGATAGTCATTATACTTTAATGGGTGATTTAGAAGGTAAAATGAAAGTTCGGGTGCTTTTGGCACAGGCGCTATTTGGAAATCCTGACTTACTAATCATGGATG
>CALQBR020000177.1 GCA_943328865.2 Sphingobacterium thalpophilum | reverse complement strand
TCTACAGTTAGCTTGATAAATGGACCTAATCCATAACAAGCATTGTCGATATCACTATCGACTCGAACCCAAATGGCTTGCGAATTCGGTGAATCGATGTTCCTGTATTTTGAAATAGTCGTAATTGCATTTGTCTCTGCTAAAGCATCTGCTTTATTTCGATAATAGGTAATTGCATAATTGCCAGTAGGTAATAATGCTTTTATGATCGGGGTGGCGCTACTAAAGTCAAATGATGAAATTCCATCACGATTGTTATTATTGGCATTATCATTTCCATTGGCGTCTAAAAAATCATCGCAAACCCTTGGTATCGGAATATTAAATGTTGAAGGAATGTTTGTTGCCAAAACCTGTAAAGTCAATTTGGCAATACGGAAGCAGCCGTTGGTATTTTCGATACGTGCCCAAATAGGCATTGTTCCGGGTGTTGTGTTTGAAAAAGCCAAAGGCGTTGCAATTAAGGTTACAGGACTTGCTGTTTCTGCACCTGCTAAGGAAGTATAGTAAGTGAAAGTTTCATTTGCGGCATTGTTAGAAATACTATTGTTCTTTACGGTTAGGTTAAAAGTGGTAATGGCATCTAAATTATCATCACATTGGGTAATAGTGATGTCTTTTACGACAGGCAAAGGATAGGTGTTTAATGTGGCAAAGTCAGAGGTTAATCCACAGGAGTTTCCATTTTTATTTAAAACGACACGGTATTGGTAGCCATTCATTATTGGTGATACACTAGCGATTTGAAGCGACATTGATGAAGTTCCTGAATAAGTGCTGTTGTTTGTCAGGTTTGTCCAATTAACCCCATCCGAAGAAACTTGCCACTGATAGCCGTTAACAATGTTGGAGCTAATGGTAAAAATCACATTTTGGAGCTCACATTGGGACTGATTGACGGGTTGTGATGTAATTGTAATTGGAGCCGCTAGGGTGTAATTGGCACTTGGAATAGTATACCCATTGGTACGACTAGTAACCAGGCCATTAGCATTTACAACTATAGGGATGTCGCCCAGATAAGCATCAGTATTGCTATCGGTAAAACCAGCTTCAATCACATCTGAACAACCATCTTTATCACTGTCTGATTCTATATAATTTTTAACACCATCACCATCGGTATCTGTTAAGTTATACGATAAAACGCCATTGTCTAGAACGGTTTCCAAAAGATTCGATAATCCATTGCTGCCAAAAGACCCTTGATTTCCATCCACAATACCATCCCAATTCGCATCAATGACATTGCTCCCTGATTCGGTCAAATCGAAGATGCCATCATTATCGGAATCTAAATCGTAAAAATCTTCAATGCCATCGGCATCTGTATCGGAAGCATTTAAGATGGTCTCATAAGCATCAATCCAACCATTGTTATTGGAATCTGAATTCGATGATGAGAGGTTGTTTTTACCAATGTATTCGGTATTGTCTAAAATACCGTCATTGTCAGAATCCAAATCCAATTGGTCAGCAATACCATCAGCATCATGGTCTTTTGGGACGCAGGTAGCAACCATTAAAAAAGTGGCCTTATTGGGATTGAGGTCTGATAAGTTTTTTTGAGTAAAGCTAAACGAAGTGGTTAGATAAGAATGAAAACTAAAGGTGCCTGTTCCAGCAGGCAAAGGGGTACTTCTGTTTACTCTAAAACGGATTTCGAAAGACGAATATGCAGTGATGCCACTTTCATAAATACCATCATAATTGGTGTCAATTAACAATTGATTGTCTTTATTGAGAACTGTAATGGTTTTGTTTATGGGAGATTTTACGGTAAAGTCGGCATCAGAATTAATTAAATCAGTCGAATTTGCGTTATTTACATATTTCAATGCAATGGAAACGGGTTGTGCAAAATCCATTTTATAGGTAATCGCATTTCCCTTTCCTATAGGCACTTCCGATATAAAGCGCCCATCTGAATTTCCATTAAAAGTACCCGCTGTTATGGCTGTTCCATCGTTTGTGATTGTTCCAGTGAAAGAATTGGCGTAATTTCCAATAGTAATATTTCCTGTAGCAGTATTGTTGAGGTTAATATTTAAATCGCCATAGGATTCAAGACAATTTTCTAGGCCATCGTTATCTAGATCTAGATCAACATTGTCATTAGCTAAATCCTCATCTTTATTTGTAGGGCATTCACTAACAGGAATTTCTACCGAGTTTAGGTTAGTACCACAAGCACTGATTGATGCGGAAACATAATAATATCCTGGTGCGCTAGGTAAATAATTAGATCCGGTGGCACCAGGGATGATGGTGTTATTAAAATACCATTGAAATTCATCAAAAGCAGTTAACGTGTTCACTTTTAATTCTATGTTGGGAATGCAGTTGGATAGGTTGGTGTTTAAGGGTTTAAAGGTAACTTCCGGTTTGAAGGTAAAACCTGAATAAAATCCACCATAAGTAGCTGCGCCACTCGAACCAAAATAAGATAAATATACTTGCTTGCTTGAGAGTACTGCAATGTTACCATTCAATCCTTCAAAAGTATAGGTAACATAGCTCGTATTCCCTGTAACGCTTAAAGGACCGTTTACCGAAATATTATTTGGCAATGATGCTAAAGTATACGAATTGCCATTAATAATAAAGTTTAGTGTAGCGCCTGTTTCAGTAACAATACAAACCGTTCCTGTGAATGAACTGTTGTTTCCTACTTCATTGATTAACGGAATGTTATTGATTATTTTTGGTGTTTCACAACTCAAGGGAGGGGCAAAGTGCATATTTTGGTTGGCTTGATCGTTAGTTCCTCCAATGCCCTGGAAGGCAAAAACGTTTTTTGAGGTTTTTACATAAAGATTGCCGTTCGAAGAAAATTGAGAGCCGTTAAGGGCGATATATCCTCCTGCATTTAATGTTTGAAATGGCGTAATACTGCCATTCAAAAAAACTGCGGTATTGTCTTCGTTGGCAATAATCAAGGGACGCTCGGTGGCATCAGGGCCATTTCCTTTGATGAAAATATACTCTTTTCCAGTTCTTTCAGCAGAAACAATTTGGTCAAAACCCAAATCTAAATTAGGGGTAGTTCCATTACTACCTGCAAAAGAGCCACAATTCACCGCAATAGGTTTATTGGAGGTAATAGATGCCCCGATTAAACCATCTCTATTGGCGTTTGTAGGGCCTTCTACGGCTATCACGTAACTTTCGCCACTATTAAGTATAATGTCACTGGGAGTATTGCCAGCACTAGTATTATTGATTAGTGAAACCCCCGACTTAATGTCATTAAAAGAAATCAAGGTGTTGTTCTCCGTTGCTAATATTGAAGCAAATGTATAATGATTGTCAGTTGTGTTTGCTACATCGGTATTTACAAAAGCGCCTATTCTGAATTGCGTGCCTAAGGCGGCTAATCCTTTAGAAACTAATCCTCCTGCTTGATAGTTTTGTGGCGTAGAGGTCAGTCGAACGGTAACATAAACCAAATCTTCTGCTTCGATAATATAACCCTTGTCATTTCTAACTGAACTAACATTGGTTTTACTGATTAGCAATTGGGTATTAAAACCCGAGCCAATATTCAGAACATAAGGATTGTCACTTGAAACGGTTCCAGTTATCGTTGTACCACCCAATTCTAATATTTTAAAATTGATTGGGGTTATAGAAGGGCAGGAAATATAAAGATATTGTCCCTGTGGTGCTTGACTATCGGAATTAGATAATGGCGGGATATAATGGGTTTTACTGAATTGCGCAGCGGTAGCGATAGAAAATAAAATCAGTAGGGCTTGAATTATTCGTTTCATAATTAACAAATACCTGTAAATGTATCGAATTATTATTTAATGAAAAAAGCCTTGATGAATTTTCTATCATAGCTATACAAAAAACTCCGCTCATTGATTTCTTTCAATAAGCGGAGTTATTCTGAATTTAGTTTCTTACAATTTTTGTTCGCCAGTGGCACCAAATAGTAAAGTGTTCACTTCTGTTATTAGGGAATTTTAGTCCTAATGCTACAAATCTCTTTTTTTAAGTATTTTGTATGACAGCATCATAAAAATGCCAGTCCAAAGGAGAACAATAAGAATGGATGAAAAATGAACGCCATAGTCCTTTATGTTTTCAGCACCACCAATGGCGGATTCAATATTTTTGACGACGGATAATCTTGTGAATGGTTCTACTATTAAATTACTCATCGATTCTAAGGGCATAAATTGCGAGATATTTGCCGCAGTTTGACCATCAGGAAAGATTTTAAATGATAAAATGCCTTTGG
>CALQBR020000176.1 GCA_943328865.2 Sphingobacterium thalpophilum | reverse complement strand
CGCTATATGACCCACAGGTTCCAGAACGATATGATGGCAATGATTAATAATCACTATGAAAAATATTTTTATAGAGAGTTGCTTTTTATGCTTTTCAAGTAATCCAATCGGACAGACATAAAAGCTATTCGATATTTTTCATAATATACCATATCATAATGCTTATAATGGAAGCAAAAAAACACCATACCGAAATGGTATAATCGGAATAAAAGAATAGGGTAATGCCGTATGAAATTAATATTAAAATCCCTAATAATACCATTTGCTTAATCCTTGAAATAAAGCAAGGGGCAATGGTAGCAAGCACATATAGGAAACTTCCATAATTACTAATTGTCTTTGGATAATCCTGCAAGTATAAAATATGTGAACCAGTAATCATTGCTTTAATGGGGAATGATGCTAAACAATAGGCCAAATACAAAGATACCAACCCGCCAATACCGACTAGTATTTTTTGAATAGTTTTGAATTGACTGTTTTCCTCAAGACTTAAAATGGCAAATGGAATCCAAATTGGCCACATCACTTGGGCAAAGCATAAAAAAGAATAAGTCGTAACCTTTTCTAAAGAAGCATAAACTGGGTCTGTAAAACAAGCCATAGTAACCCTTCTGTAATTTGCTGGATGCAGAAAATCAATGGAATGGCTGCAAAATATACATGATTGAGATATTGCACTTTTTTTAAGGAAGCAACGCTAATTACCGCTAAAATAATTCCTGTTCCGAAACTTGAATTAGCTGAAAAACACATAAGCTTTAATTAATAAATCCGAAAGTGTTTTTTGTCAGTTTATGATCAGCGATAGACGGTATTAACTATTGTAAGTTGGGTTTTGATAAACTACAAGATTTGTTTGAAGATCTTTGATTTGATATTAATCTTCTAAATCGCCACTTTTTTTATACCCAATTAATTGTCTGTATTTTGATTCCGATTCTTTTAATTCCTCCTCTAATTGTTTGTATTTGCTGATGTCTTTTATAGTAACAACTGCAGCAACTACTTGATTGTTTTGATCCATTAAAGGCTTTCCACCAATAAGGACTCGTCTTTTTTCATGCGTATTCGGATCCCATAGTACCAAATCAATGTCGTTCGTAGTTTCTCCTTTTAGTGCACGATACATCGGAAGATTTTGAGAAGGAAAAATTGTTTTTTCATCTGGGTAGTAAATCTCAAAATGATTGATAAGATTAGGAGATATTTCAGTATCATCTTTGGTACCAAAAAAGGCATTGGCCATATCGTTGGCTAGAATTATTTTCTTATCTACATTTGCCACGATAATACCTTCGCTGATATTCTCCAAAATTAATCGCAATTTTTCCTCGTTTTCATAAAGTTCATCGATAGCTACTTGCTGTTCTACTTCCATTTTCATTTGTTCCGTAATATCGTGAGCTGCTGAATATAGTATCCCTTCTTGTGGGTCATAATTACTGTGCCATTCAATCCATTTGTACGATCCATTTTTACAAAGCATTCGGTATTTAAGATTCACCTTTGGTTCCCCTTTTAAAAGTTTGTCTAATAATTCATTGGCGGATTTTTTATCATCAGGATGAATTAATTCTATAAATTTTATTTTATCTACCTCATTTTGTTGGTAGCCGAGTGCTTCCGTAAATGCAGGATTGACTTTAATAAAATAGTCGTTTTTTGACACGGTAAGAATATCGAATGACATATTAAAAAAAAGGTCTGCCATTTTTAAAGAGTTTTCATTGGCAATTATTTCGGTTACATCTCTAACCACGCTATACATCATTCCAGTTTGAATGTCACTAGTACTTGTCCAATCTAGCCATTTGTAAGTCCCATCTTTACAGCGACCACGCATCCGATGGTTAACAATTGATTCGCCACGTTTTAGTTTATTAAAAGCCTCAATAGATGCTTTGATATCATCTGGATGAGAGAATGAAATAAAAGGGATGTTGTTTACATCTTTTAGTTCATAGCCTAAATTTATTTTGAAAGCAGGATTTATTTTTATAATGTAATCTCCTTTGGCTACAACAAGCATATCATAGCTCAGATTGAAAAATTTGTCCGCAGTTAACAAGGATTTCTGAATTTCTTTTTGCACCGTAACATCACGAGCTACGCCATATATTAAATCCGTAGTGGTGTCTTGTGAAGCCGACCAGATAAGCCATTTGACGCTACCATCTTTACAAATCCAGCGGTTTTCAAATTGGATGTTTAAAGCGCTTATTTTTAGTTTTTCTATCTCCTGCTTTGTAAATTCTAAATCATCAGGATAGACATATTTTAATAGAGGTTGTCTTACTATTTCTGCTTCTTCATACCCTAACATTTTTGACATTGCTGGGTTAATGGTTATGAAACTTTCTTTTGATGCAATAATCATAATGTCTATCGACATATTAAAAAATTTCCCAAAAGATTTTAGAGATTCCTCTGTTTTTTTTCTTTCTGTGATATCGGTAGCAATTCCACCAATAGCATAAATTTCTCCTTCTGTGTCATACAAAGGGAATTTAACAGCAATATAAGTGTGTGTCCCATCTGATTGCTCAATAATTTCTTCTGTTTTTAATTCTTTTAAGGCTTTAATTACTTCAAAATCAGAGTTTCGATACGTATCTGCGATGTTTTTTGGTAAAAAATCATAATCGGTTTTACCAATAATTTCGGTATTGGATTTATGGAATAATAATTCGTATTGTTTGTTAATTAATAAATATGCACCATTTGTTTTTTTTATATAAATAGGATTGGAAGTATTGTCTATAATTGATTGAAGTAATTGCCTATTCTCATAAAGTAAGGTTTGTGAAATTGTTTTGGCTCGAAATTGAGTCCGTATAATAAAATAAACGATAGTCAATAAAAGTATCGAAAGTACAAATAAGAAAAATCCAACCCAATTCAAAGCCAAATCCCAAGATTGGTCTCTTTGCTTATCTAATCGCCTAGCAAAAATCCATATCGAGCCTAAGACAACCAAAACATTAATCATAAACCCCAAGAATATTTTTTTTTCAAAAGAAATTTTCATGATTTTAAGAAATTAAAAATTAATTAGGGCGGCTATTTTTTTTCATAACGTACTCTAAGTTAATTAATTAAAATATAAATTCAAATGAAATGTAAAGTTTTGTTTTGAAATGAATTACAAAAAAAATAAAAATGAGTCTTGCAATCAATTTACTTTGGAGGAGGTATTTTTAAATAAGTATTGTTTGTTAGGATTATCATTTTAATTATTTAAAATAAATACCTTTGGGCCATGTGCTAAAAACTTAAAAAATATTAATAATGAAAATTAATCTAAAAATCGGAATTGAGAAACTCATTTTCGGAATGAAACAAAGTGACGTTACGGCTATTTATGGTAAACCAGATAGAAATTATAAAGACGAGGACGATAATATCATTTTTGCCTATAATGCTCAAAAAATGCGTTTGACATTCTACAAAGAAGAAGAATTTAAATTGGGTTATATTGTCGCTTCGAGTTCAGATTTAGAGTTGTTCGGGAATAAAGTGATCGGTCGGAAAATAGAGGATGTTAAAAAGGAGTTTGTGCAAAAAGGGTTGAAGACCTTTACTCAGGAAGATTTTGATACTTTCGAAAATTATTTTAACGAAGATAATTGGATTATTCTCCAGACAGAATTTGATGAGGTGGTGAAATTTGAAATTGGCGCCATCATTAACGATAAAGATGAATTTGATTGGAAATTTAAAACAAATTAGAAAATTGATTTAGCAGAATTTATAAATAGAAAAGGCACAAAAAATATTTTGTGCCTTTTCTGGTTAAACCATTTTTTTACAATTTTCATGGCATTTTTTCAAGTAATTCTAATTCAAAAATGATATTAGAATTAGCAGGGATTGCATTTCCTGCCCCTCTTTCTCCGTATGCTAAATTAGAAGGAATAAATAAGATGGCTTTGTCTCCTAGAGCCATTATGTTTAGTCCTTCATTAAAACCTGGAATAAATGGATACTCCCCAGCTTTAACTTGTAAAGGGATATATTGCTTGGCATTCGCCCTATTCGGATCAAATTTACCATACATTTTACATACTTCTTCGTAACTGCTATCAAACAAACTTCCGTCTTCTAAATAACCAGCATAATGTACATAAACAGTTGTTCCATCGACTGGTTTTTGGCCTGATCCCTTTTGTGTAATGACGTATGCTAATCCAGATGTTGTTTTTGTAGCCGTGGCTTTAATGACAGCTAAATCAGCTACTTTTTTAGACTTTACCACGCCATATTTCTCATTATATATTTTCTGGG
>CALQBR020000175.1 GCA_943328865.2 Sphingobacterium thalpophilum | reverse complement strand
TTAAGAGCTATATTTTTAACAAAGTGATAGGCGTTTTCAAAAAGAGAGCGTTTACCGTCCGTATGGGAAATATAATCGTCACTTTCGTAATACTTTGGAAGTGCAGTTAAGTCAGGCTGTGGATAAGTCGTTAACAGGTCTAAGGTTTCGTCGCGATACAAATCAAAGGTTTCCTGAGAAACGGAATGGTCTTTTAACGTTAAAAAAAGGGTTTGTTTGGAAATGTCCATATAATGATCAAATATGTTTTATGATAAAAACCCAATCCATCGGTTAAAGTGATTGGGTTTGAATGTAATTAATTGTAATTATTTACTAGTATTCATAAGGCTTCCGAAAGTAGTTTCACGTGGAACAATTTCCTAGCGGCCCATATAAATCAACAAAACCGAAACGTCACTTGGCGAAACACCGCTAATACGGGAGGCTTGAGAAATCGTTACTGGTCGAATATGAGAGAGCTTCTGTCTGGCCTCAATCGACATTGACTTAATGCGGTTATAATCGAAATTATCGGGAATTTTGACGTCTTCCAAACGCGTTAATTTATCAGCATTATTTCTTTCCTTTTCGATATAACCCGAATATTTAACCTGAATTTCGGCTTGTTCCAAAATTTCTTGATCGAGATTATGTTCTGAAATATAAGTAGCCACCTTTTCCAATTGCATCATGTCTTCTAAATCAATCTGCGGACGAGAAAAAACTTTAAACATTTTATCTCCTTGGGTAATCGGAGCGGTTCCCTTTGCCTCAAGAATCGGGTTCGCTTCAGCTACTGTAATACTCGTCTCTTTGAAAAACGCAACCATTTTTTCGGATTCGTTTAATTTATGCTCCATTCTTCTCAATCGCTTTTCGGAAGCCAAACCGATAGCATGCGACATCGGCGTCAACCTAAAATCAGCATTATCTTGACGCAATAGGGTTCGGTATTCAGCACGAGAAGTAAACATGCGATAAGGTTCTTCGGTTCCTTTAGTGATCAAATCATCAATTAAAACCCCAATATAAGCTTCATCGCGTTTGAGAATTAAAGGTGCTTGCTCTTGTACTTTCAAAGCTGCATTAATACCTGCCATCAATCCCTGAGAAGCGGCTTCCTCATATCCAGTAGTACCGTTAATTTGTCCTGCAAAATACAATCCTTCCACCAATTTAGTTTCTAGTGTATGCTTTAACTGGGTAGGTGGGAAATAATCGTATTCAATGGCATACCCTGGACGAAAGAATTTGACATTTTCAAAACCAACCACTGAACGAAGGGCTTTGAACTGAATATCTTCTGGTAAAGAAGTAGAAAAACCATTTACATAAACTTCAACCGTGTTCCAGCCTTCTGGCTCCACAAACAATTGATGTCTTTCCTTATCAGCAAAACGATTGATTTTATCTTCAATAGAAGGACAATAACGCGGTCCCAAACTTTGAATTCTCCCATTAAACATCGGAGAACGATCAAAACCTTCTCTTAAAATATCATGTACATCCAAAGAAGTATAAGTCATGTGACAGGACTTCTGAGTGATCAAAGGAGAAGTAACATCAGAATAAGAAAACTTATCAGGACGCGCATCCCCTTTTTCTTCATTCATTTTTGAATAGTCCAAAGAACGGCCATCAACACGAGGAGGCGTTCCGGTTTTCATTCTGCCAGATTCAAAACCCACTTTTACCAAATCTTCGGTAATACCAAAAGCAGCACTCTCACCTGCACGACCACCACCAAATTGTTTTTCACCAATATGAATTAATCCATTTAGGAAAGTCCCGTTAGTCAACACAACCGATTTAGCTTTGATAACAACTCCCAACGAAGTTTTAATTCCAGTGATCTTGCCGTTTTCAATCGCCAACCCCTTGACCATTTCCTGATAAAAATCGAGATTTGGAGTCTGTTCCAACATCAAACGCCATTCTTCAGCAAAGCGCATGCGGTCACTTTGCACGCGCGGAGACCACATAGCAGGCCCTTTGGACTTGTTGAGCATCTTGAACTGAATAGCGGTCTTGTCGGAAACAATTCCTGAGTAACCCCCTAAGGCATCTATTTCGCGAACGATTTGACCTTTTGCAATACCACCCATCGCTGGATTACAAGACATCTGAGCAATATTCTGAAGGCTCATTGTCACCAACAAGGTTTTAGCACCCATATTGGCGGCAGCCGCAGCCGCTTCAGAACCCGCGTGACCGGCACCCACCACAATTACATCGTATATTTCTTGAAACACTATATTGTATTTTGAAAGTTGAAAAGTTATTTTGTTCCACGTGGAACGAATTGAAAAACAAAAAGAAGAAAATGTTTCACGTGGAACAAATCCGCCAAGTGTTGTAAATTAAAGAAAGCTTAGTCCAAAGGAAACAATGCCATTTTTTCTTCTTCTTTATGACGCATTTGGATTTCTTCTGCAGGGGATTTGTCTTTATAACCACAATAATGCAAAACGCCATGAACCAAAACCCTTTTTAATTCGTCATCAAAAGAAACCTTGAAGTCCTGGGCATTATCTAAAACCCTTTCAACTGAAACAAAAATATCTCCATGTAGTTCATTTCCTATAGAATAGTCAAAGCTAATAATATCTGTTAGCGTGTCGTGATTGAGATACTCCATGTTGATTTGATGCAAATAAACGTCGTCACAAAAAACATAATTGATCTCCCCTTCTTTCTTGTTCTCGGATAAAATAACCGCATTAAGCCAAGAAGCAATGGCGGTTTCATTATTCAATTGAAAATCAGTTTCGTAATTAAAATTAATCATCTTTTCTAAAATACTGTTGAACCTTATGGTTGTAATTTTGCCGCAAAGGTAGGCTTTGTCGGTTTAATATCTCAATACTGTTAAGATATTCTTTCAATGAAGCCGGCAAAGCATTCGAACGGTTCTCAAATTGCTTTTGGTTGGTTTGAGACTGACGCTTTTTCTCTTCTCCTTGTTGTTGTAAAGCTTGATCTAACTTAAGCAATTCATACTTTAAGTTTAACATCTTTTGGAGGGATTCATTGTTGAAACCCTTGTTCAATAATTGCTTTTCTATTTGCTTCATTTGATCCAACGCACGATTGCCATTTCCTCCTAGACCTTCTTTATCTAAGGCTTTTTGAAGTGCTTCACGAAGCTGTCTTTGCCCCTGATAAACTTTCATAATAGCCTCGGCATCCCCTTCACCATCTTTTCCTTGCTGTCCTTCTGAACCCTTCTCGCCAGATTTACCCGATTTGCCAGACTGACCAGGAGGAGTGCCTTGTTTCAACCCATCTTTAACTTGTTGACCCAAGCCTTCTTGTTTTTTGATAATATCCGATAATTGCATCCCCTGACCTTGTCCAGGTTTGGGTTTGCCCCCTGATCCGGATCCAGAACCAGACATGTCCATTTGCATCTGATTTAAAATATCACTCAAGAAATCAGCCAACCGATTAGAAGAAGAAACAGCATATTGTTGGTGCGAAACACCTTTGGCCAACTGAGAGTCGACTAAACTAGCGAGGGCTTTATCAATATTATAATGAACGTTCCCTATCTCTTTGGTTACGTTTTCAGCAATCTTGGGATTTCTTAAAGACATCGCAAACAAACTATCATCTACGTGCTTAAACTGTAGCTTCAAATCTTGCTGCGTTTTTAAACTTTTATTAAACGATGGTGAACCCTGTTTATTAGTGTTAAAGTCAACCATAACGGATTCCTGTGAAAAGGAGTATGCCAATAAATTATCTAATATTTGTCGTAACATTTTAACATCTTCTTCCAACTGTTCCTGCGCTGAACCAGACATACTTTCTTTCATTTGCTGACTCAATTCCTGCATCTTCTTAGCCGCACTTTTCTGTTTTGGTTTGGCTTTAGCTTGATTTTGTTTTTGTAATTCTGAAGCCGCTTTCTTTAAATCTTCATCAATACTTTGCTCTTTTTGATCACTATCAGGAAGAGAAATAGGTGATTTTAATGATTCGTTATCTTTCTCAAGGGAATTAAGCTCTTGTTGTAATTTGTCGAATTCAGAATTTATTTCTTGCTGTTTATCCGCATTATTTTCCTTGTCTTTGTTAGACAAAGATTCTTGGGATTTTGAAAGTTGGTCTAATTTATCAGCCAACTGTTCTGCTTTTTTTTCGATGTAATACTTTTTGGTTAACGCAACCAATTGCTCCAAATTCTTAGTTTGATTTTTACTGTTCTGTTTGAACTTTTCTAACTTATCCAACAATTGCTCATTGTTGATTTTTTCATTAAGCTGTTGGAGTTCGTCCAACAATTTTTGGTTTTTTTCTAAATCCGCATCGAT
>CALQBR020000174.1 GCA_943328865.2 Sphingobacterium thalpophilum | reverse complement strand
GGGGAGTAGAAACCTGGTATCCGCTCAAAAAAGAAATTCCTGTTTATATCGGCTATTTTACGACTTGGGTTGATAGTGAAGGGTTTAGTCATTTTTATGACGATGTTTATCAAAGGGATGAAACATTGGCATCATTGCTTTTTAAAAAGTAAAAGCAATAATTTACAGTCTTTTCTTTCTGGATTGAACGACATTCTGAAAAATTTAGTGAAAAGACCGTTCAACTCACTATTGCTTTGTTTATTATTGTCTTTCAAACGCAGAGATTGTAGCCTTGATTAACGAGACCATTAATAAAATATAAGGTATTACTGGCTTTAAAATTTCGCATTTTAATCAAAGTATGCTCCAATAGATCAAAGTGCCTTAACTTTTTTTGAAGTCATCCATTAAATCTTTTTATTAAAAGGAAAAGATACCCTCAAAATGGGAAACAATTCATAACCTATAGTGCTATAATAAGTTTCAACGTCTATATTAATTATTTTGTGAGGGTATTACTTCTATTCCCATATTGAACAGCGTAAAGCTTTGGATGTCTACATTTTCCTGAATTGTAGCGGCTACTGATTTTCCAGCTCCATGTCCTGCATTGATGTCAATTCGGATTAGAGTCGGGTTTGTTCCCGTCTGTTTTTCCTGTAATTCGGCAGCAAATTTGAAACTGTGGGCGGGAACCACTCTATCGTCATGATCACCCGTGGTAATCATTGTAGCGGGATAGTGAATCCCCGATTTTACATTATGTACTGGAGAGTAGCCTTTGAGATAAGCCAACATTTCCTTACTATCATGAGCCGTTCCATAATCATAGGCCCAACCTGCCCCTGCGGTAAAGGTGTGGTAGCGTAGCATATCCATTACCCCTACGGCAGGTAAAGCGACTTTCATTAAATCGGGACGTTGGGTCATTGTCGCACCTACAAGCAAGCCTCCATTTGAACCGCCACGAATGGCAAGAAATTCCGAAGCTGTGTATTTTTGTGCTATCAGATAGTCTGCTGCAGCGATAAAATCATCAAACACATTTTGTTTTTGCATTTTGGTTCCCGCATCGTGCCATTTCTTACCATACTCCCCTCCGCCACGGATATTGGGAACAGCATAGATGCCTCCGTTTTCCATCCAAACAGCATTGGCAATGCTGAAATTAGGAGTCAAACTAACGTTAAATCCACCATAAGCATACAACATCGTTGGGTTCTTTCCATTAAGTTTCAATCCCTTTTTGTAGGTAATGATCATTGGGATTTTAGTGCCATCTTTGGAAGTATAAAACACTTGCTTGGACTCATATTCCTCACTGTTAAAATCTACTTTTGGTTTTTGATACACCGAAGAAATTCCAGAAACGGGTTCAAACGTATAAATAGAACCTGGAGTAATATAATTGGTGAATGAATAGTAGAGGGTTTTCTCTTGTTTCTTTCCGCTGAAACCACTTGCAGTTCCTATTCCTGGTAACTGAACTTCACGAATCAGTTTCCCAGAATAATCGTATTGTTTGACTACAGAAACAGCATCTTTCATATAATTAGCAAAGAAAAAACCACCTCCTATGGAAGGAGAGAGAACATTGTCTGTTTCTGGAATAAAATCAATCCAATTCTCGGGGTTCGGATTGTTAATATCGACTGTAACGATGCGTTTATTGGGTGCGTTCCAATCGGTCTCAATAAATAATTTCTCCCCTTGATTTTCAATAATGGTGTTGTCGCTTTTGAAATTATCAACTATTGTAACGATAGGACTGTTGGGTTTTGTCAAATCTTTGATGTAAAGTTCATTTCCATAAGTAGAAGTAGATGCGGTAATCACTAAATAACGATCGTCTTCGGTAACAGTACCGCCTACATACCGTCGCTTTTGTTCGGCACCAAAAATTACTTGATCTTCTTTTTGAGTGGTTCCTAACTTATGAAAATACAATTTGTGTTGGTCAGTTTTGGCGGACAATTCACTCCCTTTGGGTTTGTCGTAACTGGAATAATAAAAACCTTCATTTCCTTTCCAGGAAATCCCACTGAATTTGACATCAACAAGCGGTTCTTCTAAGATTTTTTGACTCATGGCATCCATGACAATCACTTTTCTCCAATCGCTACCACCTTCAGAAATTTCATAGGCCACTTTAGTACCATCTTTAGAAAAATCAAGTCCGCCGAGAGCGGTTGTGCCATCTTTAGAAAAAGTATTGGAATCTAAGAAAACCGATTCTTTTCCTTTGGCATTTTTGCGATACAAAACAGATTGGTTTTGCAAGCCATTATTTTTATAGTAGTAGGTAAAACTTCCTTCTTGAAAAGGAGCGCTGATTTTTTCATAATTCCACAGTTTTGCCATTCTGGCTTTTAATGCCTCTCTAAAAGGAATTTGCGACAAATACTGATAGGTCAACTCATTTTGAGCTTTTACCCAAGAACCAGTTTCTCGAGATTTGTCATCTTCAAGCCAACGGTACGGATCCAAAACTTGGGTATCGAAATACAAATCAACGGTTTGTCCTTTAGGGGTATCAGGGTACTTTATAGTAGTTGGACTTGACTTTTGCCCGGAGGTAACGATTGCAGAGGATAAGGCCATTATTAAAAATAGTGTTTTCATTAGAAGCTCATTTTATATACAAAAATAAACAAATACTTTGCGATTCAAACAAATGGAGCTTTTTGCAAGCTGTTTTTTTGAAGGCTTTAATATTTTGCAGAATAACCTTGTTGTATTTGAAATACAGAAAAATTAGAGGCCCATTTGAGGGATCTCTATGGAAAGAAGAAGCTATTATAGTTATGATCTTTCTTTTTTAGAATCGAACATTGAGAATAGCAATCCGCCCATGAGCATGCCATACAGTGTTGTGTTGAGCGGTTTTGAAGTGATGGTACAATTGCCTTGACAGCCATAATATAAAAAGTATAGGTATCCAACTATTGCTCCTATAATTCCTCCAATAATCCAAAGGAGCAGGCTTTTCCTAGTCATTACTTTTTCTTTTTTGCTGGACAAGTATTGATTCCAAAAAGTGTATACAGAGGGCAAAAGCTTACAAAACTGGTCAGTGCCATAACAATCGCCATTCCCAAGAACACATAACCCAAAATTCCCGAAACCACATTAAAGGTGAATAATAGTATTAGCGCTATTGCTAGTGCGATTCGGATCGTTTTATCGGTATTCCCTATATTCTTTTTCATTAGATTTTTGTTTTGAAGATTAGACGGTGTGCGGTTTTATGATGCGAACCAAATCATTTTTAGAAAGTACCCCAGACTGTCGCCAAAGTTGTTTGCCTTTTTTAAAGAGTACCATCGTTGGAACTCCACGTACTTGGTATTGCGAAGCCAATGCCTGGTTTTTATCGACATCAATTTTAATAATAGAGATGGAATCGCCCAATTCCCCTTTTACCTCTTTCAAGACAGGCGCTAAGGATTTACAAGGACCACACCATGTGGCGAAAAAATCTACCAATATGGGTTTGTCGCTGTTGATAAGATCTGAAAATGCATGCATCGCTTTGTGTTTTATATTAAAGTTACAAAATATTTCTAATTGGCTTATGGAATCAACGTAACTATTATTTGACTTCTTTGTAATCTAGCGGTTGGTTTTTGCTATCGTTGTCTTTTTGAGAAACCGAACAGCCAGAAGCATTACAACAACCCACATTGAAAACAGCTTGTGCCATAAAGAACAAGGCAAACATCCCGAAGAACCATTGTGAGGTCATATAAGCCTGATAAGCCAAATACAGCGCCAGCGCTAAGCGAAGGAAACGCATAAAGTGCCATGTAGCAAATAGATTTTTCATTTTTGAGTTATTTATACCCACAAAAATAATACTTATAAAACCCCATTTTGGTAACAAAAGTTACAGAAGAAAATACTTTTGTTTTTAAATCATCAGGGATTCAAAACAGAAGATTCTAATTAGACGATCGCCCATTAAAATCAGAAAAAAAGGAAGTCAAAAGGGTCGTTATTGATCAAAAGTGGATTCCATCGCTTTGAGCACCCCAGGGGTAGACCAAGTTCCGGAAACAATCATCCGTCTGATGGTGTATAAGGGATTGACTGTGTCTCTTTTCGACGCAAGTGTAAAAGCAAGTTCGTAACCGCGATTTTGTATTTCGGGAATTGCTTTCGGATTCCATAAACCAAAGGGATAAGCAAAATAATTGACTGGCTTACCTATAATGTTTTCTAGTTTCTTTTTTGGTTTTACCAATTGCTCGTCCCAATCCATTCCCTCATATTTAGTTACCCTATGGTGGTCCCAAGTATGTGCCGCTACTATGTGTCCGCTATCAGACAAACTC
>CALQBR020000173.1 GCA_943328865.2 Sphingobacterium thalpophilum | reverse complement strand
GTCAAAAATTTGTATTTCGTTGTTTAACAAAAAGTCATCCTTGGGGTTATCAATTAAGAGATAATTCTGCAACATTAAGTATGTCTAATAGACGAAATGCATTAACATTTTTTAATCCTTCAACCGAAAGTTATTTGGATTTAACTTCAAAAGATATTAGTCCTTGGGATGCATATTATCCAATTCCACTGTCTTTTGTTTTGGAAATGGATGTGAATTACAATGAAAATGAAACAATTAATTTCGAGTTATTTAAAAATGAATTAATACAAAAAACATTAACCTTAAAAAAAATAGAAACACAACATTCTAATAAAGTGTTTGTAGATTATACTTCACTTTACAAAGATGAGTTTGAAGAAAGCATAAAAAATATTTTTATTGGGTATTGCAATTATAAAAATTTATCTCTTCCAGAAATTGCTGTAGGCGCTTCACTTTTGAAAGAAGATGACAGTGATAATAATGAGAGTCAGGACCCTAGCTTATTTGTTAGATTGAATTCAGCAGGAACACGTATTTCAGGTGAAGAATTGATTTATTCTGTTTACAAAGCTAAGTTTCCCGAAATTAAAGATTTAGTAGAAAATATTGGAGCATCCTATATTGCTCCCAGCAAAATAATTAGTTTGTTTTCAAGACTAATAATTAGTGAACAGTCCAATTATAGTAATTTTCAAAAAGATTTATCCATTCAAAATTTTAGAAAAAAAATTACAGAAGTTGATTTTCAAGAAAAACTAAAAAATTATATTGGAAATGAAAAAGAGAGTAATGCTAAAAAATTAGTTGATAGCGCATTAGCTATTTTATCAAAAGGACAATCTAATTTCCCAGCCGTATTATTAAAACAATTGATGATTTCGAATTTCGATTTGTTGTTTGTGCTAATAACCTATCTGAATAAACATGAATCAAAAGCATTTAATGATGAGGAGCGCAATGAAATTGCTTCATCGTACGTATGGATTTTATGGTTTAGCAAAGACTCAAAAAATGCAGTTATCAAATTATATGACTTTTTATTCTCAAAAACAGAGAACCATACTTGGAGTGAAGCTACAAAAAAACTAATTGACCAAAATTTAATTTTACCGGTAATTAATCCCGAACTTATCAAAAATCAATTAACCAAAATTGTTATAGAAAGCAAAATACAATATAACGATTTTAATGCTACTCAAAATCTGTTCCTTCCTGAAATTAAAGAACAATTGTTTTATGATGCCCAAAACGAATTCATATTTAACGAAAATTGGAGCCTCCTTATTGAAAAGATATACAATAATAAATCAATGTTAATCTATGCTCAAAAAGAGTACATGAATACAAAATTTAAAGAGTTTAATCAGTTTGAAAATTTGGATGACACTAATAGACCTTGGGATTGGGACCATATCTACCCTGACAGTTGGGTATATCGAAAAGAAGGAATAAATATCTTAGTTCGAAAATGGGTAAATTGTATTGGCAACTTCAGAGCGCTATCTTATGATGATAATCGTAGTGAAAATAACCATTTATCTCCAAAAGAACGTTTCGAGAATGACACTAAAAAATCAGAAAGTTTTATTAGTCAAGATAATTTAGCTCAATGGAATGAAATGGATCAGGATTTTGGAAGAATTAAAGAAAATGAACCTGAAAAGACGAAAATATTTCTCGATGCCGTAATTTGTAGAATGATAGACATATATCAAGAATGGCTTTTTAATTATTATCAAAGCTAAATCGAATTTTAATCTGCTCCACAAACCAACACCCTAAAAGTGTTGGTTTTTTTATTTCAATCCGCCACAGTTTGACACACCGCTATATTTCTTTTGTAAAGAATTTAAAAAATTAAAATTAGGAATAGCATCTTTAGATTTTGAAATTATAAAATAAATGAATTTATACAATTAACAAATGAAAACAATGAACATAAAAGAATTTTTTGAAATAAGAATAATTCGCATTCCAAATGCTAAATACCAAAGAGGTTTTGTTTGGAAAGAAAAGCAATTAAAGGAATTTTGGGATGACCTCAATCAAATTACAGAAATTCAGGGTGAATTAACAAAGCACCATTTTGGAACCATTACCCTAAAAGAAGCAAATCCTGAAGAATCGGAAAAATGGTTAGTGGGGTATAAATTTTATAATGTAGTCGATGGTCAACAAAGGCTTACAACCCTATGTATGCTTTTATGCGAACTCTTAAGAGATTCCAATAATATATTCTATGGATATTCAAAAACAAATCTTTATAAGACATTTCAGTATATTAAAAATACTTTGGGTGAAAAAAAAATTTACAAGTTCAGTTATGCTACTTCTCATAAAAATTTCAATTTTTTACATCATTCCATCTTTGAAAACCATTTAGAACCACTAAACAACGATATCAAGGATGATAGCCTAAAAAATTTAGTTTTTGCGAAAAAATTCTTTAGTGAAAAAATCTTGAAACTGGATGATTTACAAAAAAGGAGTTTATGGAAAAAAATAACTACTTCTCTATTTTTAACGATTAACTCAATTGAAAAAGACTTAGATGAAGAGAAAGTATACAGGTCAATAAACAGCAGAGGAGTGCCATTATCATAGTATCTTCAGCATAATAGGATTTAAAGTTGATTTTCAATTGTAGTTATTGATATAAACACCCAAAAGTGTTGTTTTTTTTATTTCACTCCGCCATATTTTGACATATTCGGAATTTACTTTTGTATCAAATGGGGAAGCTGAAAACCAATAAGAGTAAGCACAATTTAATATTTTATACTATGCCACTTTATCTAATTACAGTAAAACAAAACAATTATTCAAACGGAATTCGTCTCGAAAAAGGAATGTCGGTTGAAGTCGCCTCTAAGTTCACCGGAAATCCTGTAACTACAAATGGCGGAAAAGAAGTACACGATGCATTTATGAGAAAGTACGGTTTGGACCTTAAAAAGAATTGCGGTTGTTCGCCAGTGTATTTGGAAACCAAAAAATTAGGGTAAATATGAGTGGGGCTTCTAGCCTCTTCATTTACCAAATAGCTATTGGCAACAACATACAATCCTAACCATGTAATCAAACAAGAAAATAAAATTATGGAATTAATTTACAATCATTTACACAACAATGGCTTACTAAGCGTACTACAAAATCAAGAAATTACCCAAAGCTTAGCTTATATGCTTGATTTTAAAGAACATTTAGATTTAAAAGTTACTTCAAAACCTTTTTCAATTGAAATTGCAAACAACGAAGTAACTATCGCTGTTTTACTGTATGTAGGCTTTGAAGGCGCTGAATACGAGGAATTAAAAACAAAACCGAACGTTCATATTGTCAGCTTTGATACAATTACCCAAAGTATGTGGGAATTTGAATACATTAAAATTAAACACATTGATTATATGTCCTTATTTTTTATGTCGTTGTCAAGGTCAAAAAACTCGAATTTGAAGGATTATCAAGCCTTGAAAAACTTGAGTTCGGGTAGTTTTAATCGTTAAAATTAAAAAAAGACTGATATTGGTTTAACGTATTGAATCATTTTAATGATTTAACATATAACTTACATGCAATAAACGCTGTTAAATTTCCAGTCAAAATATAAATCCAACTATTAGAAATACCTTTATAATAGTATAAGAAATCTGCTTCCGCGCCTCTTGATGCCAATGACTCCAAGTATCCAGTTATTAAATTCTCTAATTGTAAAATAAAAATAGAAGCAATTAAATAAAAAATAAAATTGTTTGAATTTTTAAAAAATTGAGTCTTAATCCAAGTGAGTAGAGGAAAGTTTATAAATACAAGGCAAAAAACAAGAAATCCAAGCAACAATCCAAGTGAAAGAAATTCTCTAAATCTATAATCGATTGAACCAATAATTAACGGATATCCGAATAGTATACATAAAGCAGCTGTCGAGATAAATGCGAATGAGAAAGAAAGTCCAAATATTTTTAGTTTTTTCATGTGTTAACTTTGTTTATGTACTGCTAAATGTTATTCAATGTCAGTTTATCTAAAACCTTCGTTTACTTTTTCCTAACTTTAAATATTGCCTACAACGAAAAAAAATGATTAATTAGTAAACAGGTAAATATTTGGGATTATTTCCTATTTATTGTTTTTACAGTATTTTTTCTACATCTTTTTTAAACCAAGTATCGATCATAATTTAGTGGTTAGTAATTAGTGGTTAGTTGTTTTTGAGAGGGAATTCAAGTCCAAATTTCCAGTCTAACGTTTTAAGTTTATTTCTCAATTCTTCTAAGTTATTTATTAGGTCTTCAAAAGAGGGTTTGTTTTCTTCGTAGATCATATCTTCCTTCATTTTGGAATAATCCGATTTCCATTCTTCTAATTTTTCTTTG
>CALQBR020000172.1 GCA_943328865.2 Sphingobacterium thalpophilum | reverse complement strand
TTTCCCTTCCCAATTGTTATAGTCTGGTTTCACCATGTCTTCAATAAAATTGTAGGCTTCTTGGAAATTGTCATAGGTGCTCAATTGAGATAGGACCCGGTTTAAATCCTCTCCGCTTCCGCCAAATAAGTTTTTCTCAAAAGCAATCCGATCGTTTAATCCAAAAGTAATTATTCTCTTAAAAGTGTCGTTAAAGGCAGATGGTGTTGCTTCTTGTTCTACTTCGCGTTGCTCAGAAACCGCTTCTGGTGTGCTTACCGCTTCAACCTCAATTTCAGGGACTACTTCAATAAATACTTCTTCTGGCTGCACTGCATTGGGAATAATTGTTTCTGCTGCGGGTGCTTTATTTGAAACCCTTTCAAAAACGGGTTCTGATGCACCACCCAATAAATCTTCAAAAGAAATTTGTTGGAGTTCCTTTTTCTTTTCAGGTTCGGCCATTGCTGCTTCAGGCATTTCAAAAACGGTTTTGAAATCAGTTGCTGGCTCAGTTACAGGGGCTACTATTTTTTCTACAATGGGTTCGCTATTAGTAACGGCAACAGGTTCAGGAATAATTTCAGGGATTATTTCAGTTGCTACAGGGACAGTAGCTATTGTTGTTGCTTGATCATCAGCTTCAAAAGCAGTGGCTATTTTTTCTACTATTTCGGCATGACCGATTGTGGGTTTCGCCTCCGAAAAATGGGTTTCAACAAAAAGTAAAACAGACAGTTTTTCGTATAATTGTTGTGTTTCGTGGTGTAACTGATTCAGTTCAGATTTGTTTTTGAGTTTCAATATTCGATGGGCAATACTGATTAAATCAGCCTCTAACTTTTTTTTCATAACTTTTATAATTATAGCGAATCCGATGGGTCTTTTTTAATAAATTTGTTTACACTACAAAGTAATAAAAAGTATTCATTTTTATCTGCAAAAAATCACAAAATGTTTCTAGAAAATACCGTAAATCACAAAGAACAATTTGGTTGGATAGAAGTAATCTGTGGTTCAATGTTTTCTGGTAAAACTGAAGAACTCATTCGCCGATTGAAAAGAGCCCAGTTTGCCAAGCAAAAAGTTGAAATTTTCAAGCCTGCAATAGATACCCGCTACCATGATGAAATGGTCGTTTCTCATGATGCCAATACCATTCGTTCTACACCCGTTCCAGCAGCAGCCAACATTGCTATTTTGGCACAAGGTTGTGATGTGGTAGGTATTGACGAAGGCCAGTTTTTTGACGACGAGATCGTTAGCGTCTGCAACAATTTAGCCAATCAGGGTATTCGCGTGATTGTGGCAGGATTAGATATGGATTTTAAGGGCAACCCTTTTGGACCGATGCCTGCTTTAATGGCTACGGCGGAATATGTCACCAAAGTTCACGCTGTATGTACCCGCACGGGAAATTTAGCGCATTATAGTTTTAGAAAAGCCGAAGGTGACAAACTGGTGATGCTTGGCGAAACACAAGAATATGAACCCCTGAGTCGGGCGGCGTATTATGAGGCCATGCGCAAAAATGCAGAAAATTAATAAAGGAAAACCCGTTTGAAATTATCCAAAATATTGATGTCCGTGATCATAACTGGTTTGTTTTTACAAAAAGTTAATAAAAAAATATAAGCTGTTTCAATGTGATGCCAACAAATGAAAAACCCCTTACCTACAAAGGCAAAGGGTTTTTGATAGAGACAAACAGAGAAAAAAGGAAAAATAATTTAATGATTTTTAGGATTAAAACCTGATCCATTTCTTTGTTAAGTCAGTTGTATTTTTCTAAAACTGGTATCCAAATTTAAGTTGAAAATCAACTGGTAAACCGGTAGTCACTGCCCATCCTACGTTTTCTACCGCATCTTCAATAGTTTGATCATATTGTGGTGCGGAATATATTCTTAGACCAACAATTGGCTCAATTGTAAATCCGCTAGATTTTGCATACTTATAACCCCATGCAATACCTCCTCCATAAGTTGACCAGTTTTTAGATTCATCTAAGCTTGATAAATTACCATAACCAGCTTTAGCTTGAAAAAAACCACCTGACGCATTACTATCTGCAACATACCATCTTAAGAAAGGTTCAATAATTGGACCTTTCCAGTTTACCATATAATAATTCAAGTTTGCTCCAGTAGAATAAATACTACCTAAAGGGTGTTCATATTGTAGTCTAATTTTTGGATTCAAAAATCCGATTGTACCAGAAGCATGTCCCTTAAAATTCTGAGCATTAGAAAAGCCAAAAGCTAAAAGACAAAAAAATGTAAGAATAATTTTTTTCATATTTTTATTAGATTAAGATTTGAACTACAAAAGAAATGAAAAAAATGATTCAAAAGTTAAAATTCTAAAAATGGGAGGTTTTTTTAGCTAAAAATGGATTCTAATTTAAAATCCAATGCGGGAAATAATTTACTTTGAATGGTATCTTCCTCAATTAGTGGATGCATTCCTATGAATTGATGGTCTTTGAGCACATAAATAAAGAGGGTTTTATCAGCAGGATTGACAATCCAATATTCTAAAACGCCTGCTTCTTCATACAAGTCAAATTTATATTTCATTTCCTTATTGGAATTTCCTGGAGAAAGGATTTCAATCACCAAGTCGGGCGCGCCAATAGCACCGCGTTCATCGATTTTGGCATCATCACAAATCACACACAAATCAGGCTGAACCACGGTATAAATTTCATTGTCTTTGGTGGATTTTTTGTGGTCTAGTAAGCGAACATCAAATGGCGCTGCAAATAGGTTGCAGGGATGTATCTTGAAAAAATTATACAATACACCTGCTAATTCCATTGATATTCTTTGATGATTCGTATTTGGAGCAGGACTCATCTTAAAAATACGTCCTTTTATTAATTCCAGTTTGTCTTGAAACTGCCAAGTTAGATAATCCGCATAGGTATAGGTTTTATCTAAATCCAACATATTGATATCCGTGATCATAACTGTTTTATTTTTACACAAAGTTACTAAAAAACGAAACCCTTTTAGCGTTTAGAACGCTAAAAGGGTTTCTTGAAATTAAAATAGAATACCTTATTTATTGCAAAATAATTTTTCGCACTTCTATTTGTTGGCCTTGTGCGTTGTACACATTGACAAAATACATACCGGTACCGCCCCAAGCATTAAGTGGCGTGGTAATTTGTTGTTGGTTAAGGGTTGTTTTAAAAACTTCTTGCCCTAGGGAGTTGGTTACTTTTATTTGATACCCAGTCACCTTAGCAAGCGTCCCGCAATCGATGGTTAAATGATCCTTGGCTGGATTGGGATACATCGTAATGGCGTTGTCATAAGTAATGGGATTGTAGCCTAGAATTCCCGTGTTGATAATTAAAGTATCGGTAACGGTAACACTTTGATAGCAAATATTGGCGTTGAACAAATCACTGATTTCTTGCTCGGTTAAAGCGCGGTTCCAAATTCCTACATCATCTATTTTTCCGTTAAAATATCTAAAATTACTGAATTCAGAACCAATAAATAAATCAGTCAATGAATTTGAGACTAATTGGATATTTGTTGTGGTTGTATTTACTAATACCCCATTTAAATATAGTTTTAATTCACTTCCATTATAAGTTGCTAATAGATGATGCCAATTATTAATGCTCAATTGACTAGTATTAATGAATGTTGTAGAAGAAGTTGAAAGATTTTGTAATGAGACACCAGTCTTTTCAGGGTTTAATACTTTATGATGTAAGGCATATCCTGTACTAGTTGTATTTGTCCCTTTACCCAAAATTCCTTGTTCAGCATTTAAGCTATTCGGTTCAATCCAGGAGCTTAATGTTAGATTTTGCGTTAGGTCTAATGAATTATTATCTAACACTTTAATGTAATTTGAGGTTCCATTAAAACTATATGCGCTTGCTGTATTCCCAAATCGGTCGGTTGTTAAAGTAGCGCCATTATTGGTTCCGTTATTGGCATTGGTACTCATATCATTAGCATTTCCGTTAAACGGCCAATAACCTACCAAACCGTTAGTCGGTACATAAGAAGGTACTTGTGCAGTCATAAATGTTGTCACACCAAATGCCAGTACGAGCATCATAAAAAAGTTTTTTTGTTTCATAAGATATGGGTTTTAAGGTTAATGAATTAAAAAGTAAGTGCATTTAAACAGATAAAATGAGTGAATTAGTTATCGTTAGTAATTCGCTATTTGCCGTTATAAATCCTTGATTATTCGCAAATCAGGCCTCGTGCCTTTTACGTTAAACAAGTATTCTTACAAATGAAACAAAATTTATTCGTGCCATTGGGGTTCTTTTGTTCTGATTTATTTATATTTGGTTCTAAATTAAAACTCTTTGGTATGAAAACGAACATCGGAGACAAAATCAGAAAAGT
>CALQBR020000171.1 GCA_943328865.2 Sphingobacterium thalpophilum | reverse complement strand
ATTAAGAATTCTCTCTACTTTAAATTTCCCCAATACCACGTCACCGCTTGTTCCAAACCTTGTTTCATAGAAAAGGTAGGATTATAACCCAATAATTTTTTTGCTTTATCAATACTGGCTAATGAATGAGGAATATCTCCTATTCTTTTGGGTCCATATACTGTTTGAATTTCTCCAATGGTAGGATCAAAAGCGGATAAGTATTCTTTTAAGGAACCTAACAAATCATTCAAAGTAGTTCTGTCGCCGAAAGCTGTATTGTATACCGTATTTAAAGCTTTTGGATTATCTGTAAGCATTGCCAATACATTCATTTGAATCACATTATCGATATAAGTAAAATCTCTTGAATAATTTCCATCCCCATTTATCACAGGGCTTTCGTGCTTCATTAATTGCATCACAAATTTTGGAATTACCGCCGCATAAGAACCGTTTGGATCTTGCTTTCTTCCAAACACATTAAAATAACGCAAACCTATTGTATCTAAACCATACGTTCTGTGAAAAACATCTGCATACAATTCATTCACATATTTGGTAATCGCATAAGGAGATAGTGGATTACCAATCTTATCTTCTACTTTAGGCAGAGCTTCTGAATCTCCATAGGTAGAAGAACTCGCAGCATAAATAAAACGCTTTACTTTGGCGTCTCGAGCCGCAACTAGCATATTCAAAAAACCAGAAACATTGACCTCATTACTTGTAATAGGATCATTAATTGACCTTGGAACAGATCCTAAGGCAGCCTCATGCAAAATATAATCAACACCTTGTGCCGCTTTGTGACAATCGGATAAGATACGAACATCACCAACCAAAAGTGTAAAATTAGAATCCGCTAATAAATTTTGGATATTTTGGGTTCTACCGGTAGCAAAATTGTCCAAACATACTACTTTATTGTTGTGCTGCAACAAATGCTCACATAAATTAGACCCAATAAATCCAGCACCACCTGTTACCAAAATGGTTTTATTTTCTATTTGCTGCATCTTACAATTTTTATATTATCTGAAATGAAATATGAAAAAACGCTAATTTTTAGGAAATTCAAAATCATCTTAATCAATAAACGACAAAAATACTTGATTAAACGGAGAAAATCATTAAAAAATCATTAAAAAACTAATTTAGAGATGAAGACCATATTATAAGTGGCGTTTTTTTGTAAATTGCCGACCATAAAAAAACACTATGACGCCTTTTTCGATACTTTCTTTAATTGTTATTTATTTCGGAATTTTATTTTTAATTTCTCACTTAGTGAGCAAAAAGGACAGTGGCAACGAAGCTTTTTTTAAAGCTAATAAAAACTCCAAATGGTATTTGGTGGCATTTGGAATGATTGGGACAGCACTTTCTGGGGTGACTTTTATTTCAGTCCCTGGCGAAGTGGGAAATCCTGAAAATCAATTCAAATATTTTCAGTTTGTCATCGGGAATGCTATTGGGTTTATTATTATTGCTAAAGTACTACTTCCGCTATACTACCGCATGAATCTAACTTCTATTTATGGCTATATCGAACAAAGATTAGGTACTTATAGTTACAAAACCGCAGCCACTATTTTCTTAATCAGCAGAACCATTGGCTCGGCTTTTAGATTGTATTTGGTAGTAATTGTTTTGCAACGTTATGTTTTTGACTTTTATCACATCCCTTTTGCACTAACGGTATTAATTTCGTTGGTGCTAATATTCGCCTATACCTATCGTGGCGGACTCAAAACAATTATCATAACAGACACTTTACAAACTTTCTTCTTAGTTTCTTCGGTGTTTCTGACCATTTTTTTTATCTGTAACAGCCTAGATTATTCCTTTTTTGAAGCTTTCGAAGCAGTAAAAACAAGCCATTACTCCAAAGTTTTTTTCTTTGAAGATGCAATGAAAGGAAATTATTTCTGGAAACAAATCTTTGGCGGTATCTTTGTAACCATTGCTATGGTAGGCTTAGACCAAGATTTAATGCAAAAGAATTTGAGCTGTGCGAATATCGGTGAAGCCCAAAAAAACATGTTTACCTTTACTGGTATTTTTGTGATTATTAATATTTTCTTTTTGAGTGTCGGCGCCTTACTTTATATCTACGCCAATAAAAACGGAATCGAAATTCCAACCGATTTAGTTTCAGGAAAACCAAGAACTGATTTGCTATTTCCTGAAATTGCGTTTCATCATTTGAGCTTATTTCCTGCAATTGTTTTCCTATTGGGACTTACTGCCGCCACCTTCGCCACTACCGATTCTGCCTTGACTGCCTTGACCACTTCTTTCTGTGTTGATTTTCTAGCGATGGACAAAGCGGAAAATTTAGACAACCCCAACAACGTAATGAACCGACATTATGTTCATATCGGGTTTTCTTTTTTACTATTCTTGGTCATTATTATTTTCAACGCAATCAACGATGCATCTGTAGTGAGTATGATTTTTAAAATCGCCTCCTATACCTACGGACCACTATTGGGTTTATATGCTTTTGGCTTGTTTATGAAGTCAAAAACAGTACATGATCGATTGGTTCCGATTATTTGTCTAATTTCTCCTGCTATTTGCTTTTTGATTAGCTCTAATTCGGCTTTATTACTTGGCGGATATGTGATTGACAATGAATTAATCATTATCAACGGAATGATTACATTTATCGGATTGTTGTTGATTAGCAAACCCGCTACCGAACAAACACAGTTTTAACCGATATTAACTTTAAAAAACATTGCTTTTATAAGATTAAAAAGCAAAATGATTGATTCAATAGCCCTGATGGAAGCGATATCCTTTTACTGGATTTTTAGACAGCAAAAGATACAGCGAACAGCAGGAACAAGAACCATTAACAAGCCCAAGCTATTCGCTACTAAATCAAATTAAAGAAAATCTAATATTGATTTGTGGCCAGTAAAACCAATGTACAAGCCACTTCAACTTTAATATTATTGAGTTTTAGCAACTGATAAAACTCAGGATTTTCAGTACCTGGATTAAAAACAACCCTATTTGGGGCTGCCTCAACGATATAATTATAATAATCCCTTTGGCGTGCTGAATTTAAATATAACGTAACGGTATCGATGTTTTTTAAGGGAATCGCTTTGGTTTGTATTTTTATTCCTACCACTTCACCCGCATTCTGACCTATTGCTAATACGGAATGCCCTTTTTCTACTAGCATCGCAATGGCTTTGTATGCATAGCGTTCCGGCTTCGTTGAAGCGCCTAGAACTAACGTTTTTTTATTCTTCATCTGTCTGTTTATATATTTTGTAAAAGTAGTGAAAATACTATAGCTCATTTTCAATAAAAATTAATACATTCGTTATTTAAAGGGTATTATAGCTGTATACGTTTTTGCATTACCCTATTTAGTACTATACACCACTGTACCTGATTATTTTACTTACATAACATGGATTTATTTTTTTATTTATTTGCTGCTCTTTTTTCTGTTTTAAATCCATTAGGCACTGTCCCTATCTTTGTAGGATTAACACAAGACTATAACAAATCTGAAAGATCTCGCGTTTCTCTTTGGGCAGCCATCAATGTGTTTATCATTTTAGTGATCTCCTTTTTTGTTGGTGAATACGTCTTAACTTTTTTCGGCATTAGTATAGACGCCTTACGCATTGCAGGAGGAATCGTTATTGCTACTTCTGGATTTTCACTATTAACAGGGGAGTTCAACAAAAAAAGAGGGGTAAATAAAAAAGTAGCCAATGATGCCTCAAATCGAAATGATATTGCCCTAACTCCTTTAGCCATTCCGATGCTTGCTGGACCAGGCTCTATTTCTTTGTTAATTGCTTTTTATCACGAACACCATACTACGCCGGAAATCATAATTGGCATTTCGGCTATTTTTGTCGTAGCAATTGCTATTTTCATTATGCTAAGAAGCGCCCATCACTTAGCTGATATGCTCGGTGCTTCTGGAATTGTAGCTATATCTAGAGTGGTTGGTTTTATCGTTATTGCTATTGGAATTCAATACATTATTAGCTCTGTTCTTGCGATTATCAACGTAAATATTTCATAAAAAAAGCCACCCAATTGGATAGCTTTTAAATAGGTCTTTTTGTTTGGCGTTAGTTTTTCGGCAAGAAAATTTCCGCCATCATACATCTGGCACTTCCACCGCCACAAGCTTCAATAGTATCTAAACTAGAACTCAAGATCGTTACATGTTCTTCGAGTTGAGCAATTTGTTTCTTAGTTAAACTTTTATAGGCCGAAGTACTCATTACCAAATACCTTCTATCGTTAGCCCCTTTTACTTCCAACATATTACCAGCGAAATTATTCACCTGATCCTCGGTAATCAATACCACTTCTTTTTCATCGCCATGAAGGCTATCCAATACCATTTT
>CALQBR020000170.1 GCA_943328865.2 Sphingobacterium thalpophilum | reverse complement strand
TTTGATGATGTAAACTCCGGGTGAAAGGGCAGAGACATTTAATTCTTTTGAGTTCAAAATGGTGTGCATTACTTTTTTACCTAAGACATCAAAAATCTTGATTTCTTTGTCTAACGATAATTTGGAAGTAATATAAACCTTCCCATTACTCACAGGGTTTGGGAAGAAACTCAATCCCTCTATAGTAGGGTCTTGATTTTTAGATTGCATTTTGTTGTCCTGAGCAGCAGTGCTCAAAGACAGCAGACAAAAGAATACAATTGCAATATAAAAATAGTTTTTTATCATTCCAGAAATAAAATCTAAAGTAAAGATACAAAGAATTCTCTAAATTTGATGTAAAAAAACATCCCGAACAAGTCGGGATGTTTTGTATAAACTTAAAATTTTATTTAATTATTGCAATAGGTTGGTAGTTCCTACAGTTGACCAAGCTCCAGTAGTTAAGCTAGCTCCAGTAGCTGTAGTGCTTGGCAACCAGTTTGACAAAGGGTTAAAGCTGTTAACAGTTGTTGTAAAGGTACTTGCACCATTAGTAAAAATGTTGTCTGTGTTTGTGATTGTAACGTTAGTTAATTTTACTTTACCACCAGCAATTTGATCATTATAGGTGATTAGATCCAAAACTTGAACTGCTCCGCCTTGAGTCACTGCTTGCGTGTTAGGGTTTGTGTAGTTTTTGTATCCGTCAATGATAATGTTGCTATAGTCTCCATTTCCTTGTTTCTTGAATTGGAAAGCATCAATTTGAATTTCAGAAAGTGATTCAGTTACTGTGCCCGCAGCTCTTTTTAAAGTAATACCTGCAATTTTTGGTCCAAAATTGTTGTTTACTGATTTAGCTTCAACTTCCATACCGTAGTTTGCAGTACCAGTTTGGTAAGCATACCAATTGGTATTTAAATCACCTCTCCATCCGTCTTGCCAGTCAAAAGAGTCATCGTAGTTACCATAAGAGATTAAATTTTTAGCATTTACGGTTCCACCATAAAATTCAAAACCATCATCCTTACCTTTGTAAGCTACTAAATTTTCTAATACTGTTCCAGACCCTACAGAATAAAAAGAGAAACCATTATTTTCTTTTGAATTTGAAGTAATTACTTGTCCTGCATATAAAACTTGTACATATTTTAGAGATCCACTGCTGTGTGTAGCATTAGTTCCTCCGTAAGTTAGAGCTAAACCATCTTCAGAAGTAGCAGTTGCAACACTACCAGCTCCAACTATTGGCGCATCTCCATACATGATGATACCAGCCCATGAACCAGGTTGATTCGATATTTCAGTACAAACAATAGGAGCATTAGCGGTTCCTTCCATGATTAGTTTACCTCCTTTTAATACAACTATTGCATCAGCCCCGTTACTTGCGTCCGCTGTGATAGTAGTGCCTGCTTCGAAAGAAATAGTTACACCGTCAGGTATTTTTACATAACCGTTTAAGGTATAGTTTCCGTAAGCATATATTTTATTTGCTTGTACATCTGCATTTGTAATTTCACCCACAACAGGGACTTTTATAGTTTCTTCGTCGTCACTTGAACAACCTGTGAAAATTGATGCTAAAATAGATACACTTAATACTAATTTTTTCATTGTTTTTGTTTCGTTTAATTTTGTTGTTTAATATTTTGACAAAGATGATACAGAAGCCCTTAATCAAGATTAACAGACCGTCAAGTAATTGTTAAAAAACAAGTATCAAAATGTTAATTTTAGGTTATCAAAAAATACGTATGTTAACTAAAAGAGACTGCGTGATGCAGCCTCCTCTTAATTTTAAATATGGTTATAGAGTATTAGAAAGTATACCCTAAGTTGAATGAAAAGCCAACACCTCTCTTGTAACTTCTAACTGTTAAGTCACTTTCAGTTATGTTTACTTTACTATCTTCTCCTAATTTTATTTGATATACTGGATTTAAAATATTGTCTACGGCAAATTTTAAATCCCATTTTTGACCAATTTTACTGCCCCAAATTAAGTCCAATTTGTTAAATGATTGCTCATAATAATGATCTAAACCAGCTGTTCCAACGGCAAAAATTCTTTTGCCATATACATTGTACACTGCAGTTATTGTATTAGTCCAATCTTTGCTAAATTCGAAATCATATTTTAAATCAGAATTAATTAGCCAAGGGGAAGCGCCTTGCAATGCTCGGTCTGGATTGGTTTCTAATGTGTTGTCTTTTGCGATTGTTACTTTTGTATTCATAGCAGAAGCATTAAATCCTAAGGAGAAATTAGAAAGAGTCGATGAAATTCGCTCCAACTGTAAATTAAATTCTAATTCGGCACCCATTATAAGTGCTTTTTCGGAGTTGTCGAAAGTAATTACCTGTCCACCGCTACCCGCTGTTGGGAGGAATATTCTTTCAATTGGATTTCTAATAACTTTAGAAAAGGTAGTAAATGCTAAAAGCTCTTTGTTTGTTGGGAATAATTCATATTTTAAATCAAAATTGTAATTATCACTATTAATTACATCTTTATTACCATTAATAATGGTTCCATCTAGGTTAACATATTCAATTGGGAAAGCCTCCATTAATACCGGTCTAGTGATGGTTTTTGATGTTACAAAACGCAAATTAGAATTTTCGTTAATTTTATATTTTGTATTTAAAGTAGGTAAGAAGTTGATTTTGGTCTTTGCTTCCTTTATATAAGGGCTTGGTAAAGTTTGTCCCAATTCACGGTATTTTATTTCTCTTATGGTTTGCTCTGCTCTAGCGCCAAAATTAAATTCAAATTGGTCAGAAACTTTAAAGAAAAAATCTACATATCCAGCAGTAACATATTCAGCTAACTTTGTTCTGTAATTTTCAGCGGAACCTTCTCTATAGTTGAAATTTTGATTTAGAATTTCGTTTTTTAATATTGCATCAGGATTGTTGGTAGGAACTGATATTTGTCCAGACCCACCCAATCGGTTCGAAACTAAGAATCTGAATTGGGATTCAACATTGTTGATGTAACCATTGTATCCTGCAGTAAATTTATGGGATTTACTTAGGTCTTCATTGCCAAACTTCCAGCTGTATTCTAATAAACTAGCGATATGATATTTTCCATCTACATCAAAATATTGTCTGAATAAACTATTTCCTTCATAATTGATTAAGGTAGTTTTATCATCCGTTTTTACACCTTTAAACGATTTTCTGTCTGGTTGTTCAAATTTGTTTTTTGTAAATGAAATAGCTCCTTTTAGGTTGTGTTTTTCGTTTGAAGTTAATTTGTAATTGGCCTGAAGTTGGGTATTTAAATATTCTGTTTTTTCTAATTGGTTTAACCTAATGAATCCATTTGTATTGATAGCGGCTGCATTGGTATATCCCAATTGGTCTTGTACCATGTTTTCAGTTGACTTCAAGTAAAAGGTGTTGGAAGAAAGATCTAAACGGTCTGTTTTATAGTTTAATGCCACTAAACTAGAAGTATTTGTGATGTATTTATACTGTGAATTTTGTAGGTCATTATCGTAATTTCCTTGACCAATGTTAAAAAAACGATCCACTCCTTCGCGATATTGGTATTTGTTTTCAAAATTTAATGAAAACAGATATTGCAAAGTGTTCTTGTTTTTTCCAACTAGAAATTTTTCAGAATGTAATATGCCTGTTGAAGTATTTATTGGAGATGTTGTTTCATTTACATTAAAACCAGAATCAAATCCATTGATAGCATCATTTGTAGATAGTGTTTTGTTTGATGGAGCATCTCCAAACGCAGATGGTAATTGTCTATCTTCACCAGAAAAACCTAAAAAGTCTTTTGTTGAATTAGCGTCAGCTGAAATTAAAAATTTTCTAAAATTGTTGTCTGTTGTAAAACCGGTTCCAAAATTAATTTTAGTCATGCTTTTTCCACCTCTTGAAGTCACAATATTAAAAGTAGCTCCAGCGAAATCACCATAAATATTTGGATTAAAAGTTTTATAGGTTTCTAAAATACTTACAATGTCGGTAGGGAAAATATCAAGAGGAATAATTTTTTTGAAAGGATTATTAGAAGGTACTGCCAAATCGTTAACTAATAAATTATTATAACGATCCTCCAAGCCTCTGACAAAGAGCCCTCTACCATCTACTTTTGTGATGCCGGTAATTTTGGTTAATCCTTCCTCGACATCACTTACCCCTTTTCGTGCCATTTCCTGTGCGCCAATACTTTGCTTGATTTCCACCGCATTCTTCTGGTCTAATAGTAAAGCGCTTTCTTTTTCGCGACTCCCACTTTTTGAGGTAACCACTACATCTGTCAATTGGAAACTGCCAGATCCCATCGCTTTATTTATAGTGGTGGTTTCGCCAGCTAAAATAGTAAAAGGAGCTTCTATATTCTCATAGCCCAAAAAACTAAATTGTACGACA
>CALQBR020000169.1 GCA_943328865.2 Sphingobacterium thalpophilum | reverse complement strand
GCTTTCTTGGTTAGGTAAGTCGTAAATCCTGATGCTCCACCCCAAGAAAAACTAGGAACAAAATTCCTTGGAAAACCACTGCCAAAAATATTGGCACTCACCCCAACAACAGTTCCTGTATTAAACATGGTGTTGATGCCACATTTGCTGTGATCCCCCATCATCAAGCCACAAAATTGTAGGCCCGTTTTAGCAAAACCTTCCGTTTCGTAACTCCACAATTTTACTTCTTCATAATTGTTTTTCAAATTGGAATTATTGCTATCAGCACCAATATTACACCATTCGCCTAAAACCGAATTTCCTAAAAATCCATCATGGCCTTTATTTGAATATCCAAAAAGTACTGAATTGTTGACCTCTCCCCCTATTCTACAATGAGGCCCTACGGTAGTAGCGCCATAGACTTTGGTAGCCAACTTCACTTGCGCCTCTTCACACAAAGCAAAAGGACCGCGAATTACAGATCCCTCCATAATTTCGGCATTTTTTCCTATATAAATGGGTCCTGTCGAAGCATTTAAAGTGACAAATTCTAATTTAGCGCCTTCTTCAATAAATATGTTTTCGGAAGCAATGGTATTGACACTATTAGGAATGGATTGTGATTTTCTACCGGCAGTCAATAATTCAAAATCTTCTCGAATTGCGGCATCGTTTTTAGCAAAAATATCCCAAGTATGCGCTATAGCAAGACCCTCTCCTTGGTATTCGATCACTTCATAAGTATCAAAATCGACTTCTTCCTGGTTATCTTGTGTGTAAAAGGCAATGATTTCTTCCCCTTTAAAAATCGCCTGGTTGGGCTCTAAATTACTAACCAATTCTGCCAAAACAGCATTAGGCAAAAAAGAAGCATTAATCATCACATTTTCTTCCAATTCTACCATCGGATATTTATCCGACAAATATTCTTCCGTTAAAGTAGTGGTCGTAGTCCCTAAATATTTCTCCCATTTTTCTCGAATGGTTAAAATTCCTATACGGATATCGGCCACGGGTCTGGTGAAAGTAAAAGGCAGTAAGGCGTCGCGTACTGTTCCGTCAAAAAGTATATAGTTCATCGCTTGGTTTGAGTTGAAAATCTAAAAAGGTTGTTTGTTGCTTTAAAAATCCAAAGTTACAAAGTTTTCAATCAGATAAAAAACAAAAAAAACCTTCCCAATAGGAAGGTTTTTGATATAAAATAAAAACAAGTTATTATTTAACGTGTTTCGCGTATTTCGTTTTGAATTTATCGATACGTCCTGCAGTATCAATAAGTTTAGATTTACCGGTGTAAAAAGGGTGAGAAGTTCTAGAGATCTCCATTTTCACTACTGGGTATTCAACACCTTCGTGAATGATTGTTTCTCTTGTTTCTGCAGTAGATTTAGTGATAAAAACATCTTCGTTTGACATGTCTTTAAAAGCAACTAATCTGTAATTTTCTGGGTGAATTCCTTTTTTCATGGGTAAAATTTATTTTTGTGTTTAGATCCCATTTGTTTTGAAGCTTTTTCTTGTAACGAAAAAGGTATAAACGCCTTTGATCTTTTTGATTTAAAAATTTTTAATTATTTTGAGTCTGCAAATTTACATTTATTTTTCAATAATCAAATCTTTGTGAACTTTTTTTTAACTTTATCTAAAACCTTTTTTTGTAGTTCTATAATATGGTAATTCCTATATTTGTAGATTAATTCAAAATTAACATTCTTATGGAAGAAAAAATATCCGCTTCAAAATCGGCTTTATCATTCGGAACCCTTTTCGGCGTTTTTATGGTCTTAGAATTTGTTATTCTTTATGTTTTAGATATTGATCCCATTACCAATCCAAGTGTTGGAATTATTGTAAATATTTTAAATTACCTTGTACTCCCTATTTTACTTATCACCTTTGGTTGTAACAATTATAAGAAAAAATTAAACTTTGGTTTTATCTCTTTTGGAGAATCCCTAAAAATTGGAGTAACGATTTGTTTGATTGCTGGATTGATTTATGCCTTATTTAGCATTGCTTTTAACATGATTTTTCCAGAATATATAGAAGAAGTTTTGAAGAAAACAAAACAAGTAATGCTCCAACAAAATCCTGAATTGACTTCAGAGCAATTGGAAATGGCAATCACAATGACTAAAAAATTTATGAGTCCTATGCTCATGGTCCCTGTAACCGTAGCAATGTTTTCATTCATAGGGTTATTTTACGCATTAATCATTGGCGCAATTGTTAAAAACGAGAAACCTCAAAGTTTATAATTTAATGAATTTATCCATCATAATTCCACTTCTAAACGAAGAAGAATCCTTACAAGAACTCCACAATTGGATTGTTTCTGTAATGAAATCACAAAATTATTCTTATGAGGTTGTCTTTATTGATGATGGCAGCACCGACAATTCATGGCCGATTATTGAAAAACTATCTCAAGAAAATCCCAACATAAAAGGCATTCGATTTTTGAAAAATTTTGGAAAATCTCAGGCCTTACATGCTGGATTTGCAATCGCTAAAGGCGATGTGGTTATTACTATGGATGCGGATTTGCAAGACAATCCAGAAGAAATTCCAGAATTGTATGACATGATAATGATCCAGCAGTTTGATTTGGTTTCTGGTTGGAAAAAGAAACGCTATGATGCTGTTTTCGCAAAAAACTTACCTTCTAAATTATTCAATTGGGCAGCTCGAAAAACATCAGGTGTACAACTCAATGATTTTAATTGCGGATTAAAAGCTTACAAGAATGTGGTGGTAAAAAACATAGAGGTTTCTGGCGAAATGCACCGTTACATTCCCGTTTTAGCCAAAAATGCCGGTTTTGTAAAAATTGGCGAAAAAATAGTAAAGCACCAAGCTAGAAAATACGGCGCTACCAAATTTGGTATGGATCGTTTTGTGAATGGCTTTTTGGATTTAATTACAATTTGGTTTTTGTCTCGTTTTGGCAAAAGACCCATGCATCTTTTTGGTGCTTTAGGCTCTATCATGTTTGTCATCGGATTTGTTTCTGCCGGATTTATTGGAATTAATAAATTAATCCGACTTTACAATCACTTACCAACAGTATTAGTGACTCAAAATCCTTGGTTTTACATTGCTTTAGCCACCATGATCATAGGAACACAACTATTTTTAGCTGGATTTTTAGGCGAAATTATATTGCGTACCAAGAATAACGAAGAACGATATAAAATATCAAATACGGTAAATACATAATTTTAATTAATTACTGATTTACACAAGTGAAATTTAGATTATAAAATTAGAAAAAATGCAACTTAAAGAAAATGTACTCCATACCGTAAATGATTGGTTGACGCCAACATTTGATGATCAGACTCAAGAGGAAATAAAAGAAATAATGACCACTTCTCCAAAAGAGTTAGAAGATCGGTTTTATAAAAATCTTGAATTTGGAACTGGCGGCATGCGAGGCATTATGGGTGTAGGAACCAATCGTATTAATAAATATACACTAGGTAAAAATACCCAAGGAATTGCTAATTACATGCACTACGTGTTTCCAGGCAAGGAATTAAAAGTGGCCATTGCCTATGACTGCAGACACAATAGCAAAACACTAGCCAAAGTAGTTGCCGATGTTTTTTCGGCCAATGGCATCAAAGTATTTCTTTTCTCAGATATGCGACCAACTCCCGAATTGAGTTTTGCAGTGAAACATTTGGGTTGCCAATGTGGCATCGTACTTACTGCTTCTCACAATCCACCAGAATACAATGGCTACAAAGTGTATTGGGAAGACGGCGGACAACTTGTTCCTCCGCAAGATACCGCAATCATTGAAGCTATCGAAGCTTTAAAATACGATGAAATTAAATTTCAAGCCAATGAAGACTTAATCGAATTCATTGATACTACCGTAGATCAAGCTTTCATAAAATCGACTATCGAAAATGCGAGTTTCAATACGCCTGCTGAAGCCAAAGACAATTTAAGTATTGTTTTTACTTCATTGCACGGAACCTCTATAAAATCAATTCCAGAGACCTTAGAAAAAGCAGGTTATAAAAAGGTACACCTTGTTGCCGAACAAGCCGAGCCTAATGGTGACTTTCCAACGGTTAAATCCCCGAATCCTGAAGAACCTGAGGCGCTGACGATGGCTTTAGCCTTAGCGGATCAATTGAATGCTGATATCGTAATCGGTACTGATCCTGACTGTGACCGATTGGGCGTTGCCGTTCGCAATACTGATGGAAAAATGGTTCTGTTGAATGGAAATCAAACCATGGTGGTGATGACTGCGTTTTTATTAGAGCAATGGCGAAAAAAAGGCAAACTCAACGGAAAACAATTCATCGGTTCAACGATTGTATCTACCCCAATGTTATTCGAATTAGCCGCCGCTTATCAAGTTGATTGCAAAGTAGGACTTACTGGTTTTAAATGGATTGC
>CALQBR020000168.1 GCA_943328865.2 Sphingobacterium thalpophilum | reverse complement strand
TTAGGGTCATTGAATTTATAATAGGCACCGTAAATTAGATTAACACCTAAAATACCTAGTGTTTCTTGTTGTAAACGAGCATCAGTTTCTTTGAAACGAATGTGAATAATAATCTCATTGTAATCTTCATCTGGTTCAATTTGGTAACGAATACCAACCCAACCGTGTCCTTTAAATTTTTTTGCAAAATCTATAGTAGCCACCGTATTGGCATAGCTAAAAAACATTTTACTTGGATGCTTGTCTCTTTTTAAACGTTCTTCAATGAGGTTTACTTCATGGGACAGCATTGTTTTTAATCGACCTTCTGTAACATAACGGCCATCGTCTTCCATGCCATAAATAGCGTCGCTAAAATCTTTGTCATAAGCAGACATTGCTTTTGCAATAGTTCCTGAAGACCCGCCAGCTCTAAAAAAGTGTCTTACTGTTTCTTGACCAGCGCCAATTTCCGCAAAAGTGCCATAGATGTTTTCGTTCAAATTGATACGAAGGGCTTTGTCTTTTATAGAAGGTATTTTTTCGATGACTCTGTCACCTTTTAATTTTATTTCAATATCCATTTTATAAATCTATAAATAGGTTACAAAGTTAGCAAAATAGGCCTCTAATAAAAGATAAATAATGTTATTTTTGTAAAAAATAACCAAGTTGAAAATATATTTTTTAGGGACAGGAACTTCACAAGGTATCCCAGTAATCGGGAGTCATCATTCTGTTTGCCATAGCTCCAATCCCAAAGACCAAAGATTGCGTGTATCGGTTTGGCTTTCATGGGCTGATCATTCCTATGTAATTGATTGTGGCCCTGATTTTAGACAGCAAATGCTGACCTCCAAATGTCAAAAATTAGACGGTATTTTATATACCCACGAGCATTCTGATCATACTGCTGGTATGGATGATATTCGTCCTTTTAATTTCAAACAGGGCGCGATGCCAATTTATGCCCATCAAAGGGTAATAGAGAATTTGAAAAGACGTTTTGATTATATTTTTCAAACGGTAGATAAATACCCAGGTGCCCCAACTGTTACTCCGATTGAGGTAATCAACAATAAACCATTTGAAATCGGAAATAAAAATGCGATTCCAATCAATGCAATGCATGGTAATCTTCAGGTTTTTGGTTATAGAGTTGATGACTTTGCTTATTTGACGGATTTAAAAACCATAGCCCCTTCTGAAATTGACAAACTCAAAGGCTTAAAAGTTTTGGTAGTGAATGCCTTGCGGGAAGAGGCCCATCCTACGCATTTTAATTTGCAGGAAGCTTTAGATTTTATAACTTTGGTGCAACCTGAAAAAGCCTATTTGACGCATATAAGTCACCTCTTTGGATTTCATGATGAAGTAGAGCTAAATTTGCCTGAAAATGTTTTTTTAGCTTTTGATAACTTAGAAATTAATATTTAAAAAAATGAAAAAATCATTATTACTATACCTTTTTATTGTAGCCTTATTATTCAATGTTTTTACTTATATGTATTATAGTAAGGAAATTGCTTTCCAACGAGGCAGATATGAGAAAATGAATAAAAAGATGAAAGACTCTTTAGGTTCTGTTACCAACAAACTTCTTGAAGCCAATTATTTTTCTTTAGAAAAGAATGAGAATGCTCAAAATTATTTTGATTCGGGTTCTTCTGATAAAATGATTTCCTATGAAAAGTTTATACCATTTGTAACCGAGAAATTAATGGATTTTAATGAGAATCCTAATGGGAATCCATACACCGGTCAAGACAAATTGGGTACTAACAAGTTTATCATTAACAAAGTGAAAATATTAAACCACCGCTGGATTATTGCGGATTATAGTGATGGGGAATATTGGGGTGAGGTTTTATTGAAGTATTTCGTAAATGAAGATGAAAGTATTTCTTTTGAAATAAGTCAATCGCTATTGTATCAGAAATAAAATAAAAAAAGGTTCTTTTGAACCTTTTTTTATTGGTGTTGTAACCAATTTTTGAAGTCATAAAAATTTTGAGGTGAGACTCCATGTCCAATGGGGTATTCTTTGTAAACGGTTTGAATTCCTAAATTCTCTAAAATACCAGGAGACTTTCGCGCCCAATCAATCGGAATGACTTGATCCACGGTTCCATGAGAGACAAATAGTTTTAGTTTGCTAAAATCATTATTTCGATAATTTTCGATAGCCATTTCTGTGTTTAAATATCCGCTCATAGCCACTACTTTCTGAATTTTTTCAGGGTAGGAGAGGGCAATGGCATAACTCAAAATAGACCCCTGACTAAAACCAATGAGAGATATTTTATTTGGATCAATTGGATAGTGAGCGATTAATTCTTCTATAAAACGAACAATCAAATCGCGCGAAAGACGTGCTTGGTCTAGATCAGAGAATTTATTTTCATCCGCATCAAAATTAATCGCATACCAAGCATAACTTCCATATTGTAAGTCATAAGGGGCACGAGCCGAAATGACATAACAATCATCAGGAAGTTCTTCTGCAAAGGAGAATAAATCGGCTTCGTTACTCCCGTAACCGTGAAGTAAAAGCAGTAATGGATTTTTATCTAATTTAATCTTTGGTTCTCTAACCAAATAGTGTAAGGATAAATTCATAGTTGTTTATGAGATGCTTTTGAATGCTTTTTGAAAATAATTACCTAACAAAGGAACGGGTCTACTTTCTCCTTTAATGGCGCTAAAAATGCCATAAGTCCATAAAATAGAAACAAATATCCACATAGGCGCTGAAATCAGCATACTATCAAAATGGCTGATTATTAATCCCAAAGATATAAAGGTGAGAGACAACCCTAATGCCTGGCGAATATGAAACGACGCAAAGCTGTTTTTGTCTTCGCCACTGTTCATCGACATGGCAATAAAAACGCCAATAATTAGTATATAGCTCGTTATTGCAGCTGTTTTTCCTTCTTCTATTGTTTTGTTCATTTGTTATTTGAATTAGATCACTAATCTTCCTTGATTGTAAATGCCATAAACTTTTCCGATCATCGGACTTCCAAGAAATGCCGAATTTTTTGATTTGGATAAGATATCTCCTAAAGTAAAAGTCCAGTTTCCTTCTGGATTAAATAAAGTAAAATTGGCCATTACCCCTTCTTTGATTGCGTTGTTTTCAATGGAGAAAATATTTTGTCCGGCGGTTAATTTTTCAATTACTTTTTCTAAAGGCAACACGGTTAATAATGCTCCAAAGGCACTTTCTAATCCGACAGTTCCATTTTTAGCCCCATCAAATTCCATTTTCTTGTGTTCAATATCAATAGGGTTATGGTCTGAAGTAATCATGTCAATGGTGTTGTCTATGATACCCGCTATTAATGCTTGTCTGTCTGACTCGGTTCTAAGTGGTGGCGTCACTTTGAATCGGGTGTCAAATTCATCTAGTTTTTCATCGGTTAAAACCAAATGATGTACTGCAACGCTACAAGTAACTTGTAAACCTTTGCTTTTGGCTTCTTTGATTAAAGCCACTGATTTTGCAGTTGAAATCGTAGGAAAGTGTAATTTTCCACCCGTATATTCTAATAAAAACAAATTTCTGGCGACTTGAAGTTCTTCGGCTAAATTTGGAATGCCTTTCAAACCCAGTCGGGTTGAAACAATCCCTTCATTAGCAACCCCATTTCCTTTAATATTTGAATCTTGTGCATAGGCAATCACTAATCCATCAAAATCTTGTACATATTGCAAACCTATTTTCAAAAGATTCGCATTGTCCAAATTCTTGTTGTAATCGCCAAAAGCGACTGCTCCTGCGTTTTTCATATCAAACAATTCCGCTAAATCTTTACCCTCACTTCCTTTGGTCAAAGCGCCAATAGGAAAAAGTTGTGTAGCGGCATCTTTTGCTTTACTGCAAACAAAATGAATTTGGGATTGGTTATCAATAATCGGGTAGGCATTGGGCTGTAAGGCAATGGCAGTAAATCCGCTTTTAGCAGCAACAGTCAAACCATTAGCAATAGTTTCGCGATCTTCAAAACCAGGTTCTCCCAAAGAAACGCTGCTGTCAAACCAGCCTTCAGAAAGGTGTAGGTTTTCTAGTTTTATCTCTGTAATTCCATTTGGATTAGGCAGATGAGAACCGATTTTTTCAATGGTTTGATTCCCAATTTGCAAATCTGTAATTTGGTTGTGATACGGACTTTTGGGATCAATAATTTTAGCTTCTCGGATGATTAGATTCATTTTGCAAATTTTTGTATAAATACTTCTGTAACTAAAAATAATAGGGTTAAAATAACAAACCATTTCCAAATCTCCTCATCGGTTCGGTCGGTTTGTAGGGTGTTAAAAACAGTTTCGAGGTTATCAATGACATTGTAATCAGATAAAACCGAGTCATCGGTCAAAGTTAAATTTCCTTCGCTTCGATTATAATTGAAACTGATATTTTT
>CALQBR020000167.1 GCA_943328865.2 Sphingobacterium thalpophilum | reverse complement strand
CTCGGTAATGCGTTCGGTTCGTGCCATTGAGCACGCTGATATTTGTATCTTGATTATTGATGCGACTCGTGGATTTGAAGGGCAAGACCAAAGCATCTTTTGGTTGGCCGAAAAAAACCGCAAAGGGGTTGTTATTTTAGTAAACAAATGGGACTTGGTCGAAAAAGACACGATGTCTACCCGTGATTACGAAGAGAAAATTAGAAAAGAATTAATGCCATTTACCGATGTGCCCATTCTTTTTGTCTCTGCCTTAACCAAGCAACGTTTGCTGAAAGCATTAGAAGCCACTGTTCAAGTTTTTGAAAACAGAAAACAACGCATCCCGACTTCAAAGTTCAACGATTATATGTTGAAAGTAATCGAAGGCTATCCGCCACCAGCATTGAAAGGGAAGTATGTGAAAATTAAATATTGTATGCAATTGCCTACAGCAACTCCTCAGTTTGTGTTTTTTGCCAATTTACCCCAATATGTAAAAGAAGCCTACAAGCGTTTCTTAGAAAATAAAATTCGTGAAAACTGGGATTTCTCTGGCGTTCCGATTGATATCTACATTAGAGAAAAATAATTTGTTAATCTTTTTGTAAGAAATTATTTCTTCAGATAATAAAAGACTTATTTCGCTGTTATTACTTTTAGTTTTAACAGCGATTTTTTTATGTCAAAATACTTCCCACTATTTCTTTTTTTCTTTACGGTTGTTTCTTTCTCGCAAAATAGTATCACCATTAAAGGGAAAATTATCGATAAAAACAACTTGTTGCCTTTAGAAGAAGCAACGGTTTATATTACCTCCGTTAAGGATTCTTCGGTTGTTGACTATACGATTTCTGATAAAAATGGTTTTTTCAAAATAGAAACCAGTAAAATTTCAAAACCCGTTTTCTTGAAAATTTCCTATCTGGGCTACCAAACTTTTATCCAAGAGGAAAAACAGATTTTGGAAAACAAAGATTTTGGAGTATTGCATTTATTAGAAAATGCCAATGTGCTTGGTGAGGTGATCATCAAAAGCGAAACGCCTCCGATTCGAATTAAGAAGGATACTTTGGAGTTTAACGCTTCGTCTTTCAAAGTGCGTCCCGATGCAAACGTAGAAACCTTATTGAAACAACTTCCAGGGGTAGAAATCACCGCCGATGGAAAAATCACGGTTAATGGGAAAGAAGTAAACCAAATATTGGTCAATGGGAAGCCTTTTTTTGATAAGGAGGGGAAAATCGCACTTCAGAATTTGCCTTCGGATCTTATAAACAAGGTTCAAATATCGGATACCAAAACCAAAAAAGAAGAACTGTCTGGACAAGCCTCAAGCAGCAATTCAGCGAGTATCAATCTGACGATTGACGAAGATAAAAATAAAGGTTTCTTTGGTAAATTTATGGGTGGTTATGGCACTAATGATCGTTATGAAAGTAGTGCGTTGGTCAATTACTTCAAGAATAAAAGAAAAATTAGTGTTTTGGCGTCTTCCAATAATATCAATTCCAGTGGTTTTTCTATGGATGAGGTTTTTGATAGTATGGGAGGAGGTAGAAACCAATCCTTTTATAGTATGAGTGATGGTTCTTTTGGTATTGGAAATATGCGTTTTGGAGGTGGAAAGGGAATTTCACAATCGGATATGTTAGGAGTCAATTATTCGGATGAATGGCATAAGGATTTGGAATCCTCAGGGAGTTATTTTTTTTCTAATGCCAATGCCAATAATGTGAACCGAACCAAACAACTTAATTTTTTACCGACTGGCGATTTTACAACAGAATCAAATGCCATTACAAAAGAAAGCCGTTTAGGACATAATTTTAATTTTGATTTCGAATATAAGATTGATTCTACTGCCTCATTGAGCATTATGCCTAAGTTTGTTAAATCCTCTAGTACGTATGCCAATACTTCTTTACAGTCCTCAAAAGACAGTAACAATCTTTTGCTCAATGAAAGTAATTCGAAAAGTTTTGATGAAAATCAGGGCGATAATTTTAACAATAGAATTAATTTCAATAAATCCTTCAAACGAAAAGGCCGTTTTCTGAATTTAATTTTCGAAAATGAGCATTCAAAAGAAGTGGATCATGCTTTAAATCAATCGGCTACTTTATTTTATAATACAGCAGCTCCCGATGATGTTCGGAATCAAACCAGAATGAATCAAAAAAGGAGTGATAGTTATTTTGCTCAATTTGAATTTACGGAACCCATTCAGGATTCTTTAAACATTCGGGTAGGGGCTGATTATAAATCGAAAAAAATGACAGCGGACAAAAGTGCGTTTGACTTTGATGCGATTTCAGGTTCCTATGACGCGGTGAATCCTTTATTAACGAGCTATACTGCTTCAACCAGAAAAATGATTTCGCCATACTCAGGATTCAGTATCGAAAGGAAATCGATTAATTTTAATTTTACAGGAGGTGCTTCCATTGCACAGTTCGACAACGTAGGGCTTTATCTAAATAATACGACCATTTTGAATAAGGACTATTTGCTGCCTTATTTGAATTCTTACCTTAATTTAAAATTAGGAAAATCAAAATCGATTTGGATGAGTTACAGTTATGACATTGAATTTCCATCAGCAGATGAAATCTTGCCTGTGGAAAACCTTGCCAATCCTTTGAGTACTTTTATCGGAAATCCAGATTTAGATCCCAATAAAAATCATTCAGGCTATTTTAGTTTTAGGGATTTCAATACCGCCACGCGTAGTGGATACAACTTTTATTTTGGAGGAGATCTTTATGACAATCAGGTTGTTTCTTCCACGATTTATGATGCTAGTGGCAAAAGAACGACCTCTTACGAAAATGTTTCGGGGACATATACCTCTTGGTTTGGCGCTAATTGGAATAAATCGCTAAAAATCGAGGCGCATCAATTTAAGCTTAGTCTTGGGGTTAGTGCTGGTCTAACTTTTAGTAAAGGTTTTACTAATGGGGATCTTTTTGATGCTAAGGCATTGCGATTGACACCGCGGATTAATTTTACCTATGAGTATGGGGAACTATTGACGATTAATCCATCGTATAATTTCACCTATAATGATACCAAGTATACCAACTATCTATTGGATGCGGCAACCAACGTCTTGCATGTATTCAATATCCAAACTACTAATTATTGGCCTAAAAATTGGGTTTTTGGTAACGATTTCGGTTATACTTTCAATTCCAATATTGCTGATGGTTTCAAAAAAGATTTTTATTTATGGAATACGAGTTTGTCATATGCTTTCTTTGGTAAAAAAATGACCGCTAAAGTAAAGGTATATGATCTTTTGAATCAGAATCAAAGTGCTACTCGAACCATTACGCCAAGTGCAATACGTGATGAGGAAAATATAGTTTTAAAGCGCTATTTAATGTTTTCGCTAACGTACAAAATTGAAAGGTTCGCAGGTAAAGAAAAGCCTTCTCGAGGCAATAGGATTATGTTTTAATTAAAAAGAGTCTTGATTTCTCAAGACTCTTTTGGATATATAACAAGATTTAAAGTTTTTTTAGCTTACCAATCGCCGCTAGATCCTCCTCCAGAAAAACCGCCGCCGCCGAATCCGCCACCGAATCCACCGCCGTCAGAAGAAGAACCACCACCGCCGAATCCACCACCACTTCGTCCCAAGCTGCTTAATATAATCACATCGAGTAAGCTAGGACCAGCGCCAGAGTTACCAGAATTTCCGCCGCTGTTTTTGCTTTTGGAAATTAATGCCAAAATAACAATCACAATGACAATGATTGGTAAAATAGGCAATCCTTTTTCTTTGTTTTTCTTTCGCTCGCCTTTGTATTTTCCTTTTAAAACATCAAAAATAGCATCGGCGCCTTTGTCTAATCCTTTATAGTAATTTCCAGTTTTGAATTCGGGAGTGATAATTTTTCTGATGATTTCTCCACCAATTCCTGCTGTGATGCGGTCTTCAACACCATAACCAGGTGTAATGTCAATTTTTCGTTCTTTCTTGGCTAAGAGAATCAATACGCCGTTGTCTTGTTTGGATTGACCGATTCCCCATTCATGTGCCCATTTTGGAGCTAAAATCCCTATGGATTCGTTGTTAATAGTCTCGACGGTAACCACAACAATTTGAGTAGAGGTCGAGTCGGAATATTTGATTAGCTTTTTCTCTAAAGCGGCTTTGTCTTTAGCGCTCAATAACTGGGCATAGTCGTAAATACTTGTCTGAAAGTCTGGTTTTTTAGGAATGGTAAACTGCGCAAAACTAAGTTGGCTAAAGAAGAGACAAACCAGTAACTTTAGGAAAATAGAAGGATTTATTTTAGATGCTGCCATTATCCTTTTGATATTTCGTTTGATAATTCATTCGTGTCTCCTTCTTTCCAAGGGAAATACTGCTTTAGTTGTTCCCCCGCTCTCAAAATACCGTCGATTAACCCCTGTTTGAAGTTGCCTG
>CALQBR020000166.1 GCA_943328865.2 Sphingobacterium thalpophilum | reverse complement strand
TCGAACTGTAGCCATTGATTTTTCAAACCTAAATTAGGTTCTTCAACCTCAGAGCAAGATGTTAAGAACAACGCTGCTAAAGCGAAAATTGAAAATATTTTTTTCATTTTATTAGAATTTATTTGTTATTAATAACCTGGATTCTGTTGCAATCCTGGATTTACATCTCTTTCCGCAGAAGGGATAGGCATTGTAAATCTAAAATTAGAGGCTGGTAAAGTACAAGCTGCATTTTGAATTGCAGCACAATCATCACTATCACGTGTGATATCAGTAGCGGTTCTTTTCAAATCAAAGAAACGGTGTCCTTCAAAAGCAAATTCACGGAAACGCTCTTGTAACAAATTAGTAGTTGCATCGTTAACAGAAGCAAAAGTATAATCAACAAAAGCAGGTTGACGCAACTTAGCCACCGCATTAAAATCAGCAGACGCTGATACTAAATCACCTGTATTAGCAGATGCTTCAGCACGAATTAAGTACATTTCAGAAATTCTGAAGATTTTGATGTCGTTTAAGAACAATTGAGTGGTACCTGGGTACTTGTTCACTTTAGTTTTATCAGCAGACAAAAAGCTAGTCAAACGAAGATCATCTGATTTATAAGATCTCACTAATTTATTAGATGGATTCAAATAAACAGTAGCATTATCAGTAGCTGTAAAAATTGCACCAATAGCAGATTGACCAGTTAAACGTTTTACTTTAAAGATAGTTTCTTTATCTCCACTACCATCATTCCAAATCTCATCAAATTCAGATTGATTTTGAGCCAACTTGTATTTTCCACTGGTGATTAATTTATTAGACAAAGTAAATGCATTTGCATAATCTTTTCTATATAAAGCAATACGCGCTTTGATGGCAGTAACGAAATCAGAAGTAATGTATCCATTAGAAGTTCTCGAATTGGCATTTAACAATGCTTCAGCATCATCCAAATCTTTACCCAATAAAGTGTAGAATTCGCCCACAGTGATACGAGGTAATTTCTCAGTTACTATAGGACGTGTAACATAAGCAACTGCCAAAGCATTTAAATCAGTATAAGACGTTGCAAAAAGTCTTAATAAATTAAAATGTCCTAAAGCACGAAGACCTAACATCTCTCCTTTTACACGATCCAATGCAGCTTGCTCAGTAGCATTAGCAGCACTGATTTTACCCATTCGCGTTAAAACTGAATTGGCTCTAGCTACCAGTTGGTAATTTCCAGACCAATACCCTTGAACATCACTTTCGTTATCTACGAAAGTCCAGTTATTGATTTGTACCCCTTGCCCATTGTTTGTTGGAGCAATTTTGTTCTCATCTGAAATATAAGCCGATAACTCAATTTCTCCAGCGCCTGATAAAAAAGCGTAGGTTCCAGTTGCAGCCGCCTGAATATCCGCTACGTTAGTAATGGCATTAGAATCGGTAATCTCATCTTGAGGATCAATATAAATTGCATCTTCACAAGAATTTAGAAAAATTCCTAATGCAAGAATAAATAGTATTTTAGTATGTTTCATAATAAAAAGAATTAGAATTTAAGGTCCAAACCTAAAGTAAACGTTCTTGGCGTTGGATATTCATAAGAAGCAATATTATTACTATCTTCAGGATCAAAACCTGTAAAGTTAGTCCAAGTATACAAGTTTTGTGCTTGAACATACAATTTTATACCTGTAAACATTGGCTTGGCAACATTAGTAATTTGTGGAAAACTATACCCTAAAGTGATATTTCTCAAACGAGTATAAGAAGAATCTTCAATATCTTTAGATGAAAATTGTCTCGTGTAATCCGCTCCTTGAATATCAGTTACATCTCCTGGATTTCTCCAAATGTTCAACATATTAGTCGATTGATTGTATTGTGTCCAAGAAGAAGCAGAGTTCTCTAAGAAGAAAGATTGGTTGTTGAATCTGTAATATTCAGCTGCATAAGTAAAGAATACATTCAAATCAAAACCTTTGTAATACACGTTAGTTCCAAAACCTCCAGTATATACCGGTTTAAATGATCCCCATTTAGCAGTGTAATTATCAGTTGAATAAGTAGTAGTTATATTACCCGCTTTGTCATAATACAAAGGCTGACCATTTGCTGGATTCACACCTGCCCACCCTTGAATATAGTGAGAACCATAAGACAAACCTTCTCTAACAATAGAAGTACCATCTTCATATTCTGTCACTTGACCTAAGTCTTCAATAGTATTTAAGTTGTAATTTGAATTACCATATAAATCCCAAGCAAAATCTTTAGATCTAAATACATATCCTTTCAAATTCAAATCAACCCCTTTATTACTCATCGAACCTGCGTTAACATACAAAGAAGATTGTAATGCTTGAGCTGATAAATTTTGTTCGATAAACAGATTGGTAACTAATTCATTGTAGTAGTCAACAGAACCTGTTAAACGTCTTTTAAACATACCAAAATCAAGACCCGTGTTCAACTTATTAGAAGTTTCCCATTTCAATTCGTTATTTGCCATAGACGCAGGAGTCACACCAGCAACACCATTATAACTAGCTGTTCCCCATGTATTCTCATCATTAAACATGCCGATAGCATTTTGATTTCCTTGTGTACCATAACTAGCTCTTAAACGCAATTCATTGATCCAATCCACTTTTTGCATAAAAGATTCAGCTGTAATATTCCAGTTAGCACCTAAAGCCCAGAAAGTACCCCATTTGTTATCACGAGAAAATTTACTAGAAGCATCTCTACGAAACGTTGCATCAAAAGTGTAACGACTGTCATAAGAATAATTTCCGTTCATGAAATAAGAAAACAAACCATCAGAATAATCCGAACCACCAACTGACGGAATCAAACCATTACTTGTTGTTCCTGGAGTAATCGCAGCTGCATAAGACCAAATTTTGTCATTCAATCCATAACCTACAAAAGAGCTTGAATTGATGTGTCTTTTGTAATATTCTGTAAGAGCCATTACAGACACATTGTGTTTTTCAGCAAAGGTTGTTTCAAACTTCAACTTTTGATTCATTAAGATATTAGCTTGATAACCATTCCCTTGAGAATAAGATCCTTTTAATCCTGGTTGAACAGTAGAACCAAAAAAGGTATTTGGATTTCTAGCAGACTCTGATCTATTATCAGCATAATCAATCCCTAAGTCAGCACGGTAAGAAAAGTATTTAAGAAAATCTACTTCTCCATACACATTACCCACTAATTTAAATGAATTGTTGTTTCTTTTGTTAACCATCAAGTCCTCTAAGTTATTTCCACCTATTTTGTTATAACCACCAACTGTTGGACCAGAGTTAAAATTACCGTTAGCATCATAAGGTGTTGTTAATGGCGAAGACATGTAAGCCGCCAAGAATGGATTTCCTGTGTTTAAAGCACCTTGGTTTGAAATCGAATTTGATTTAGTAAAACCCAAAGAGATATTTGTACCAAAACGTGCTTTATCTGAAATTTTGTTTTCCAAATTCGCACGGTAGTTGAAACGCTTTAAATCAGAACGCAACGAGATTCCTTGTTGGTCAAAATAAGACAACGAAGTAAAGAATCTTGTTTTTTCAGATCCTCCAGAAGCACTTAATTCATGTGTATTTAAATACCCTTGTCTAAAAAACACATCTTGCCAATTGGTAGAATTTTTTTGCGCATACGCTAAATCAGCATCTGAATATTTACCTGGAGTAAGGTAATTTTCATAAATCATTTTTTGTTCCGCGTTCATCATAGTAACAGGATTGACCCCTATTTGCGAAACCCCAAATTGTGATTTATAATTCAAAGTGGTTTTGGCATTATACTTTCCTTTTTTAGAAGTAATTAAAATAACCCCATTTGTTGCTCTAGAACCATAGATAGAAGTTGCAGCAGCATCTTTTAAAACAGACACATTCTCAAAATCATTCGGATTCAAAGCAGCGAAGTCACCACCTGTAATTTGCATCCCATCTAAAATGTACAAAGGAGAACCTCCTGAATCCACGATAGAGTGGGTACCACGAATGTAAACTGAAGCTGCAGAACCTGGCTGACCAGAACCTGCCTGCACCACTAAACCAGCAGCAGCACCTTGTAAAAGTTGATCAAAAGAAGCAATTGGTTTGTTCTCAATCACTTTAGAATCTACAACAGTAACCGATCCAGTCACTTTTGATTTTTTTACTGATTGATAACCAACATTAACTACTACATTTTGTAATTCTTTAGCTTCTGTTTGCATAGTAACATTTACACTACTAGACTTACCAACCGTAATTTCTTTAGTAGTCATACCTACATAAGAAAATTGTAAAACCTGACCTGGCTTCACTTTGATTGAATACTTACCATCTAGATCTGTTTGAGTACCAAGAGTGGTTCCTTTAATAAGAACACTAACGCCAGGTATAGGACCTAAGCTTTCTCGTACAACACCCGACACCATTTTCTCTTGGGCCGAAGAGATGTTTACCGTTAACATCAT